>JAGACY010000240.1 GCA_017613855.1 Pseudomonadota bacterium | reverse complement strand
CAGATTTTTAAGGCTTATATCGATGTGATTAACCCGACGACGAATCTTTTGTTCGACACCCGCGAAGTTTCTATCATCGTTCCGGCAAAACTGGAGAACATCATCGTGAATTAAGGGGATGCTGGGGGATGGTACAAGAACCCGTTCTCAATGAACACAATAAAACCGAATACCCGCCTATGCACACAACTGAACATATTTTAAACCGAACCATGGTGAATATGTTCGGTTGTGAACGATCGAAAAATGCCCATATCGAGCGCAAAAAGAGCAAGTGCGATTATCATTTGGCCAATGCTCCGACGCCTGAGCAGATCGTTGAAATTGAGCGTCGTGTCAACGAAGTGATTGCGTCCCATGTCGATGTCGCGATCGAACTGGTCGATCGCGACCATATTCCCGATGATGTCGATTTGAGCAAATTGCCCCGGGATGCCAGCGAAACGCTACGCCTCGTGCGCGTTGGCAATTACGATGTGTGCGCATGCATAGGGGCACATGTTCAAAACACCCGCGAAATAGCCCCATTTAAGATCATTTCTTCCGATTGGAATGATGGGGTTTGGCGCGTGCGGTTTAAATTGCTCGAGGTATAGAAGTAGATGAAAAATAGAATTTCCCTTTTTATATTGGTCTGCCTTATTGCGGGGTGCTCCAATCAAAAAAAAACGGATGTCTCTCCATGTCCCAATGATTTGGTCTTTAAGAACAATCAGTGTTTTTGCGGATCTGAGGGGCTTTCTCTCGAAGATGTCAGGCAATGGGATTGTATCGACCAGACTCATTATCTGTGTTTAAAAAACAATGGTTGTGTCAAGGAAGAGACCATTTACCCATGCTGGAGTTTTTTGGGGGATCATGCGGGGAGTTTCGATGCTCAAATTCCCTCTCAGCCCAAAAGTCCAAAGGGCTATAAACTCACTGTGGATGATTCTGGCCAGTATGCATGGCAATGTCAGGATCGCGATTGTGCTTGCGGCAAAGGAATTTTGCACGGGTACAACGGTCGGGAATTTTGTAATGATGAGACATTCCAGGCTGCGGAAATGCGCGATTGCGGCGATGAAGCCTGCAAGATCAAGGAAAATGGCGTCTGCCGCGACGGCAAATGTTGGTGTGGTGAGTTATGGCAGGGAACCGATGCTGAGAAATATCATTGCACGGAGCATTCAGTTTATGGTGAAGGGATTTACAAGGAGCTGAATCATCACGAAATAAAGCCCGAAGACAGATGTGATGGTTCACCCGAACTATGTGATTATTGGGAGGCAGAAATTCAAAAAAGCAAGGAATCGCCTTTTGATCTAATCTGTCAGGCCGAAGAAGGCTGTGCATGCGGCACTCAGACCTGTCCCAAAGCGACCGTTTGCAGGCAGGATAAATGCTATTGCGGTGATATCGAACTATCCCAATGGAAGGATATTGAACATTATGCCTGCGTGATAGAAGGCCCCAACACTTCGATGGTATGTACATCGAAAAATGGCTGTATTTGCGGGGATCATCGCATCGTTGAGGGCGCTGCGTGTGTCGATGGCAAGCAGGTCTGCCATCGTATGACATTCGATTGGCTGAACGAAAAAGATATTGCTCAGTACATGTGTGATGAGGTTCATCCCATGATTGTATGTCGCAATCCGAAGGGGTGTAAATGTGGCAAAGAGACTTGTCTTGAGGGTACGTCGTGCATTGAAGGTTCATGTGTCTGCGGTAATACCTATAAATTAAGTGTTGATATTGCATCCCATCGGAATCAGTATATCTGCCGGAACGGTGCTTATACATGCAATCGTGCCGAGGGATGCGAATGCGGTTTGGATGAAATGTGCATTCAGGGAGCGGTGTGTTCTGATGGTGAGTGCAAATGTGGCGAGGTCACACAGGCTACCATGAGCCAATATGAGAGCTACTCCTGTCAGCTTTCTATGGATGAAGTATATTCTTTGGTATGCAATCAGGAGAAGGGGTGTCCCTGTAAAGAATACGGAAAAGATGTCACATGCGATAAAGGGGATGTCTGCGAAGCGTATGGTTGTTCGTATGGTAACAATCGAGGCTATGAAATGCGGGATCCAAGCAACGAGGATTGGCGCATTGGCAATCAACGGTTTATCTCCCGGTCTGATGACGATGGAAATACAAGAATTGAATCATGCCGCAATTGCGATGCATTTACTGCATACGAGATTGAATATGACGGTACGTGTCATGGTACGATAATCAATTGGATGTGTATGACCAACGGTGGATGTATACACGATGGCAAACATTATCCCTATGGGACAGAGTTTTTTGAGACATTCGATCAGAATAATCCCTTCATTCGTTACAGCGGCTTCCCAGATTTACAGTACACTACTGGATCTCAAGGGGATGCTGTTGCCGTTTGCAACCATATCTATCCCTATAGTGTACTCGTATCCTATCTTCAGAGTGGCACGATAACCGAAATTCGCGATACATGGGTTTGTGATGCAAAAAAATGTGCATGCGGCGCAAGTACATGTCAGCTTGGGGATTTGTGCCGACAAGGAAAATGCACGCCTTACGAAGGATGTTCTCCAAAAGAACCGACGGATGTTCAGGTCTTGTATTGTCATGGGGTGCAGCAGTCCCCCGAGATTCTAGCTGATAATACCGATACAGAACATTATCGCTGCGAATTCCAGTCGGGAAGCGAAGAAAAAATGAAACATTGGTATTGTCAGAAACCGCCGTGCATGTGCGGTGAAAATAGTTGTTTGGCAGGCAGTTACTGCCAGAATGGCACTTGCATGTGTGGGGACAAACCGATGCTCGAGGGCTTTATCTGCAAGAATGATACGCTCGTCTGCAACAGCACTTCATGTCAATGTGGCAATGAAACATTGCGTGAGGGGTATGCATGCATTGCCGGCAGACAGCTATGTACGCTCAAAGAAGGCTGTATTTGCGGTGATCGTATGGCTGCATACATGGATTTGTGCGATCACAATGTCGATATTTGCAATCCGTTTGACCGAACATCCGATGAAACGAAAAAGTATGTTTCATCGAGTACACATTCTGGCTGTTTGTGCGGTGATACTCCGCTTCCTCCTAAGCATCGATGCGAAGCCGGCAAAGCCATTTGCACAGAAGATTCCTGTCCTTGTGGGGATGCGTTATGTGGTAGGGGGGATATCTGCGATCATAATGTGTGCAAATGCGGAACCGACCCAAACAATGGCTGTTTATGCGGCAATGATGTTGTTCGGGATGCTGAACATTACAAATGCATCGACAGCCATTTAGTTTGCTATTCACAGGAAATACGCGATTCTGATCATTATCCCAAAGGATTGCCGACGTGCACTTGTGGGAATGAACAAATTCCATTTGGTGCTGTATGTAGGGATAATCACGTTTGCAAAGATTGTCCTCATACCGAATATGCCGTTTTCGATGATGACAATTATCATAAAACGTGTGACTGGAAGGGCGGGAAAGTCGATATTGCCTACGATTATGTTGCCGATTGCTATCCTTCTGAAGAAGGGGATGGTTATTCTTGTGGAGATGATAGTGAGTATTACTACATCCGGACGATCGATCCATGTGATTGTCTGAATGATCCTAAGACGCCACAGACAGAAGAGGAATTGGCAAAGCTGTTTTGCAGTATCACTCAGTATTATACTTATGATTGCTCCGAGCGTTATCCCGAAGAGACGGTCAGCGGTTGGTTGTCGATCGATGGGGATTCGAATTCTGATGATGGATACGATCCTGACAATCCATGTCAAAAAGCAGCTGGGACGTCGAACTTTGAGCATAGATGCAATACCAAGGACCAAACCTGTCTGTGCGGCAAATTTGAAATTCTGATGCAGGATGCAGAGAAGTATTATTGCGATATGGAACTGGCCTGGCGCTGCAACGTCGAGACGGGCTGTGATTGCGGAGATGTCGTTTGCAAGCAATCGCAGATTTGCTTAAAACCTGGAGTTTGCAGCCAATAAAAAAGCGCGCCGTATGTGCGAAGCACATAGGCTGCGCGGCATTTGCGTATGTCCTGTGCGGCCATTGGCGCACAGGACATAGAAAAGCCTCCCCCAAAAAAGTTCTGTATGGCTATGTTCAGGCGTATACAGCCTAAAATTAAGCAGGCTCTGGTTCTGCGTCGGTATCGGTGTGTTGTTCGATGTTTTCGGCCAGCAGGTTGGAAAGGCTGGTTGATTCGCCGACGACCCAAATAATATCGCCGGGTTTGAAAACTGTATCGGCTTTGGGGCTCATTTCGATGCGTTCGGCGATTTCGATGCCGATAACCAGGCATTTGGTGCGTTCGCCAATACCGCTGTCGCGGAGTGTTTTATGTGCCAGGCCGGAGCCTTCGTGAATGGGGATGGCGATGCAGCGCAGGTTGGCTTCGTCGGTACGGCGTTCGGACAGGCCACGCGAAAACGAACGCATCGACTCGATGTGGAGTTTTTTCATCGAGATGTTGTAGGGATCGCGCGAAAGTGCCCGCAGTGCATCGATTTTGCCGACGATAAAGATCGTGTCGTCGAGCAGGATTTGGGCGTCGCCCGCAGGGATGTTGACCGAAAAGGCGTCGCCGTGTTCGATGCGGATGATGAACAGGCCGAGTTCGGCGCGCAGATTGAGCTCTCGCAGGTCTTTTTCGAGGAATGGCGAATCTTCGTCGATGCGCAGACGGGCAACCGAAAGATCATCCGAGAGCCAGTCGCCTTCACGAATGTCGTTGAGGGATGCGAGTTTGACGTTGGAACGATCGTTGTCCATGTGTTCGGCGAGTTCCACTTCGTTGTAGTTAAAGAGGAACTGGCGCTCAAGGCGCAGGTAATTCGACGAAATCCCTTTGAAAAATGCGACGATGGCGAATACGCCAATTCCGATGAGGATGTTTATCCATGCCGGATTCTCGATGACTGACTCATCAATTGGGGAGGTCGTCCAGATTGCAAATGTAATGAGGGCAATGACGATCAATATTCGGATGACTTTGAGGGATCGAAGCAGATTGCGTTGATCCCCTTTGAGCAGCACGACAAAGAATGATCGCTGCATGTGTGAACGCCGTATGATGAGTGCACTTAAAAACGGCATCATGCAGACGAGCATCAACCCGAAGCAGACACATTCAACGATGAAATCGTTTTGAATTTCAAAGTAATGGACCAGATCTTCGGCTTTTGGGACGATAAATCCCATGAATAATGCGGTAATGCCGATAATCAGTATCGAGAGGATGAAGGATTCGAAAGCAAACTGCTGCAGCAAAATGGAGCGTTTGCTCGGGGATTTGAGCGGTGTTCCGTTCACTTGTTCGCCCCGATGGGCGAGTTTTTCGGGGAGTTTGTTTTCGAGGATCTTGGTGAGGGGATTGGCGAGTTTGAGCATTTTGGGCATCGAGATCGTGGTGATGACGCAGACCATGATGACGACGGGGTAAAGGTGTGCTTCGAGAACGCCTTTTTCGATGCCGAGCGCAGCGATGATGAACGAGAATTCTCCGATGTTGCCAAAGCTCAGGCCGGCATGGATCGAATCATTGAGGTTTTTGCCTGTGGCAAAGATGGAGAGCGATGCAGCAATGGGCTGCATAATGACGACGACGGCCAAGGCCAGGAGAATGGTTCCCCAATGATCGGGAATGACGTGGGGATCAGCGAGCATGCCGACCGAAACGAAGAAGATGGCGCCAAAGAGGTTTTTGAGCGGCATCATGAGGGTTTCGATGCGATGTGCCTCGGTCGTTGTGCCCAGAATCGAACCAATGACGAATGCTCCCAGAGCCGATGACAATCCCGCCTTGCTTGCCAGCATGACCATGCCAAAACAAAGGCCGAGCGAAATGACGAGCAGCAGTTCATCGGTCAGGTGATCCTTGAGTTTGCGAAGTAATGTGGGGATGAGAAAAATTCCGCCCAAAAACCAGATCGACATGAAGAAGACGACGCGCATGATCGAGCTCGTGACTTCGCGGGCAAGTGTATCGCTCTGGCTAAGAGCAACCATGGGCAGAATGACCATGAGCAAAATGGCGACGATATCTTCGACGACTTCAACCCCATAGACGATGTGGGTAAAGGGCTGGCCTTTGAGTTTGAGTTCCTCGAAGGCTTTGACGGCAACCATTGTGGATGAAATGGCGAGCATGCCGCCCATAAAGATGCATTGTGTCGTGCTCCAGTCGAGGCCAAAACCGATGATAAAGGATGCCAGCATGACGCCAAAGAGAATGGCGACGGCCGTGATGGCACCGGTTTTGCCGACTTTGAGCAGGCTCTTAAAGTTAAACTCAAGTCCCAGGGCAAACAGCAGGAAGATAACACCGATTTCGGACCATGTATTGATGCTGGCTTTGTCTGAGACACTGGGCAATAGCGAGATATATGGGCCTGTGAGCAGACCGGCGAGCAGATAACCGACGATCACCGGGAGTTTGGTCAGCTTGCAGATGATCGAGGTACAGCCTGCGGCTATCAGGATAAGTGCTAAATCGGCGATAAGTGGAAATTCGGACATGGTCTGTTATGCAGGGCCCATGTCTCCCGCGATTTGGCATGAATCCCCATAAGGGCGGTATTCTTGTTTAGGGGTAACAGCAATCCAGGGACAGGGCATTTGAAAAAAAAGATGTGGGTGTTTAAACCACCCACATCCAATTTAAATCAGATGGCAATGAATTGCATTACCCAAATTGCATATTGAGCTAAAATTTGTATCCGACGTGGAGAAGCACATCGAACCAGAGTCCTGCAGCTGTGGATACCTTGTCTTTATTGTCATTATGATAGAAGATGAGAGGGAAGTCGAGTCCAAAGCCCAGATACAGATGTTTGGAGACGAACCACTCGCATTCAACTCTAGGTATTAAAGAAAAGTAGACGTGGTTTTTCTTTTCGTAATCGTGATAATAACCATAGTCATCATAGTAACCATCGCTTTCACCGAAAAGATTATCATCCCAAATATTAAAAAGCCCGAATCCCAATCCGAAGCCGCCGCGGAATCTATTTCCGTTGATATGAAGGATTGGTCCGGCCGACCAGTTGAGCGTGTTTGGATATGGCATGAGTAAAGCGACGTTTGTAAACAGGCCCAAACTCATGCCATCTGTCATTTGTGCAAAACTATATTCCAGTTTAACCTGCAATCCAACAGCGGCTATGACGCCATATCCCAGACCGAATTGAAGTTCAAAACCGGAATCTGCAATACTGTCGTGTATTTCGTCCAGTTCGAGTTCCTGGTCATATTGATTGCGATAATCTTTCTGGGGTGCCTGTGCGTGATATGTGTTGATTGGCTGCTGATTGGTTTGTGCTGCACCAGGTGCAGCTATGCAGAAAACTTCTCTGGTTTGGTCATCGACAATTTTTTGTGATCCGGGAGGGCACACTATATCTGCATACGCATTTGTCGTAATGCCAAGGAGCGCAAAAAAGATGATCATAAAAAATACAAATTGCTTTTTCATATTTTTGCCCCCCTATTAAAATTTATATCCAAAATGACAGTCGATATTAAACCAAGGCTGCACAAAAACATCAGAATCATATTGCTCACTCCCGGTTAGGAAGATGAGTGGGACAGAAAACCCGAAACCAAAGAATACATTCCCTGTCATGTACCAATCGAATGCCACTGTGGGTTTGATTTCAAACAGGGTTCTCATGCCGGTAGAAGTTGAATTTTCGCTGTCATATATCAAATAATCTTCATACTTTTCTTTCAGTATTGAGAAAATGCCGATTCCGATGCCGACTGAGAACCTAAAGCTATTGACTGTGACGTGGAGTGTGGGATCGAGTGTCCAGTCCATGCTGAATGGCGGATACCAGCCAACGCGCAAATCTGCATCCAGATAAAGTCCAAAACTGGCAACATTGTCATTTGAGCCAAAATGCCACCCAGTCATGAATTTGAAATCGGCATTTCCAATCATGCCGTATCCGAAACCGAGTTCCAGGAGCCAGCCACTTTGTCTGACTTCATCGTAATAAGAATTGGTGTCGGCTGTTTGGTATGCTGCGTAATCTTGGGGTGCCGGCTGATAGGCGGGGACAGTGGCGGGCACGATGGGATAGGGGCGTGCATTGAGCTGAGGTGAATTGGGTTGGGTTGGGGCAGGCTGTTGTGGTTGTTCTACGGGCTGTGTTGCTTGTGTGGCGGCTGTTGTCTCTGCCTCATTATTTTCTTCAGCTGCAGCACTTTCTGTTTGCCCGGATTCTTCTTCGGCTTTTGCTTCTGGTTCCTGCACTTCGGCTTTTGCTTCTGGTTCCTGCACTTCGGCATTGGCCTCAGGGGTCTGAGTTTTTTCAACACCTACAGGAAGACATACACTTTGATAAGTTTCGGAATTTACAAAACTGACATATCCCTCCGGGCACTCGTCTTTTGCTAATGCCGGGTGGGAAGCAAGCACAAACATTATGCCTGCTAAAATGCTAATGGTTTGAAATCGCATTCGCGCACCTCTTTTGGGTAAAACAAAAATCACTGCCATACTGGCGTGAGTCGCTCCGTATAAATCAATTGGTGACAATGGGCAACAAAAAAAATGAACAGAGACATAAAAAAATAATCAGTCCCTCTGTTTGCTATTTTTCTTCGAAGGCTCAAATCGTTCGTTAATGAATAATGAATAATGAATAATGAAT
>JAGACY010000239.1 GCA_017613855.1 Pseudomonadota bacterium | reverse complement strand
CGAAGAAATGCTTCGTCGATCTGTGCCCATAGCCATCACCCCATGCCTTTTCCAGATTGCTCTCTCCGCTCTCCAGGCGCTTCAAAGGATAGTCCATTACCTGATAGGGCTTACCAGTCTCACCATTCATGTAAACCAGAAATTCCGAACCCTCATGAAAAAAGCCGGTCTGCAGAAAGGTGACAGAGTCGCTGTTATTGCAAACAATTCAGTCGAATTTGCCTTGACGGCTTATGCTGCCTATGGACTCGGCGGGATTATTGTCCCGATGTACGAATTTCAAAAACTCCAGGACTGGGAATTCATTTTTTCTGATTCAAAACCGATGCTGGCCGTCGTCGGTAATGATTCAATCCGTGAAAAAATAGAAGGACTTCAATGCGATAGTTTAAAACAGATCTATGTCATTAATCCGTCTGATCACAACAAGGCATTGTCTGAATTAATCAGCCTGGAAACCGAATTTACTGAGATTACTGATGATCTCAATGAAAATGATATTTGTGATATCATTTATACAAGCGGTACAACAGGCCGTCCTCGCGGCGTTGTTTTGAGACATAAAAACGTCGTTGAAAACGTTAAAAGCACGACAGCACGCTTCTCAATTGGGCCGAATGACCGCCTGCTCACGTTCTTACCCTGGGCACACGCATTTGGTAAAACCGTCGAGCTCCATCTGTTCCCGGCAATTGGGGCTGCGCTCGGTCTGGCTGAATCTACACGCACGATTCAGGACGATTTACGCGAAATCAATCCGACCATTCTCAACTCAGTCCCCAAAATCTTCTGTAAAATTTACGACAAAATCCATCTTATGATGGAAAATAGTAAATCCAAACGCTTCCTTCTGGAATATACAGAAAATATCGCTCAAAAGAATAAAGCCGGTTCGGCCTCTCTGCTGGACAAAATGCAGTTTGCCATACTGGATAAGGCAATTGCAGCAAAAGTACGTGCAGCATTCGGAAACTCGCTGCGTTTCTGCATCAGCGGCGGTGCTTCCCTTTCGCCGAAAGTCATGCAATTCTTCGACAATTTTGGGGTGACAATATATGAAGGCTATGGCATGACTGAACATGCACCCATTGTTTCTGTAAACAATCCTACACTGAGAAAAGTCGGTTCAGTAGGAAGGGCACTGCCAAATGTTAAAATAGAAATTTTACACGATAATGAAAATATCGATCAGTCCGATGATAAATGCGGAGAAATCGTCGTTACCAGCGACAGTGTTATGAAAGAATATTATAATGATCCCAATGCAACCAATGAAGCAATCGACGAACAAGGACGCCTGCACACGGGCGACATGGGATATCTCGATGACGATGGCTGTCTTTGGATTACCGGACGTGTCAAGGAACAATATAAACTTGAAAATGGTAAATATGTTGTTCCTACGGCACTCGAAGATAAAATTAACAATTCGACCATGATTTCGCAGGCGGTCATATTTGGCGCAGGAAAGCCTTATAATATCGTACTTATTCGACCTGCTGATGAATTGATTGCAAAATTCAGGGAAGAAAATAATCTCAAGGATGCATCACAAGCAGAGCTTGAATCCAACCCAAAACTCCGTGAGCTCATATACAATGAACTTCAGTCGATATGTGCTGATTTCCGTGGCTATGAAAAACCACAAAAGTTCACCCTCGTTCTGGATGACTTTACCATCGAAAATGGCCTGATTACTCCCGCTCTTAAAATTAAGCGCCGTGAAATTGAAAAGCGATTTGCAGATAAAATTGCTGCGCTTTACGAATAGTTTTATTTCTATCGTTGCCAGCCTATTGCATACGGCTGTCATGACGCCGCTATCCGGCTTTTTGCCGGATACGCGGCTGATGCCCGGCTATTGGCAAAGCCAATACGCCGGGCTTTTTTTTCAATTATTCTTTGATCTCTGCGCCGCCTTGCGACTATACTCATTTACAGAATGTCGCATTTGGGCGACGACATGATGATATTGTCGACGATAAGTGCTCTCTGCAAGAGGTAACAGGATGCTTCTTTTCCAAAAAGTTTTTCAAACACGCCAGGCTGCAATGGATTTCTATAAGGCACAGCTGGCTCGTCAACAAATCTATGTCGAAGCTTTCGAAGGGGCACCCAAAGGTACAGATGCACAAGTCAAACTGGAAATCCGTGAGACACAACAAAAGATTGTCATCGATACAAAAGTTGAACGTCCGATTGGCAAAAAAGAAGCTGTAGAACTGGGATACGGCCAACGACCCGGGCTCATCCTCAACGTAACAATTACCCCGGATCTTGTGGAACCACTGCGTGCTTTTTTCCTGGCTCAAGGGCCTGCACGACCAACGGCTGCTCCAATTAAACAGCGCATTCCTTTTGAAGATATTGCCAACTGTACACTCGAACAAGTCGAAGCTCAGGTCGACCAATTCCTGGCTTTCGCCGAAAAGGGAAATCTATTTCAGCTCTTTAATGTACGGCCAAATGTCGAAAAAAAAGAGCTTCGAAGTATCTATAATGTCGTCGTCCGGGTGCTCCATCCCGATGCCCATGGCAATGATTATCCCGAAAATATTACACACAAACTGGAAGACGCATACCAAATCTTCAATGAGGCCTATAAAATCCTTCAAAATCCCGTCCAAAGTAAAATTTACCTAGAGATATCACGTGCAAATAGAATTCCGAATGGAATGAGCTTAAATGATTATAAAAAGTGGCAGGCTGACTATCGAATGAAAAATGCGACCAATATCCATAAAGCGGACGAGCTCATGGCTGCCGCAGAAGATGCGCTGATGAAAGGCAATACAGCTGCTGCTGAACAAAATAAACTTCTCGCCCTGCAATACGATCCATACAATGAATCTGCTCACGCAATGATCATCTCTTAGACTTTGTCTTTCCGGAGGTATTCCAATGACAAAATCCGAATTGACCCAAAAATTGGCAGAAAAGTTCAATCTTCCCCCCAGGCATGCACGCATTATTGTCGATGCCTTTTTTGAAAATATACTTCGTGCACTCATTCTCGAAGATAAGCTCATCCTTCGTGGTTTTGGTTCCTTCATTATCAAAACATACAAACCAAGACTCAGAAGAAATCCTCAAACCGGCGAACCAATTTTTGTTGGTGAACGCAAAAGCCTCATTTTTAAAGCAGGCAAATCCCTGCTCTCAAGACTGAATAAAACCGAATAAATGACAAAGATCGCCTTTATTGCTGCTTTTCCACCTCCTGTTACCGGACAAAGTCTCGCTGCAGATCTGCTTAGAAATGGTCTTCTCAGCGATGATGTGGACATCTTTGAGCTCAACCTTGCCGAACCTATCGGCGGCGAAATTCTGCCCAAAAGAATATATCATCTGGCAGCACTCGAAGGTAAATTGCTGTTTTTATGCATCAGACATGACGATCTCATTGTTTATATGCAACTCGGACATGGCAAATTGGCTCTCCTGCGCGATCTCGTCTTCATGCTCACAGCCATGCTCACCAGACACCCCTGCTTTGGTCATGTACACGGTTCAGGATTCCGAAGTGCCTTCGAATCACTCCCGCGCCCCGTTAAATATATTGAAGAAAAATGTATACAACATTTAAGCGCGGCCATTGTACTGAGTGATTCTCTCAAATCCATGTTTAAAACACTCCTGGATGAAAACAAAATCTTTGCTGTCGATAACGGCATCGATCCCGGTTTTGTCGCACTGACCCAGGATAAATCATCGTTCAGCAGTGAACCCAGGCATATACTTTTCTTGAGCAATCTGATTACAGCCAAGGGATTTTCAACTCTCCTGAATACAGCACGAATCGCTCAGGACAATCATAAAAATTGGATATTTACTTTTGTTGGTCAAAAGATTGCCAATCAGGATGTCGATATCGATACCTATATTCAGGAAAATCACCTTCACAATGTCATCGTGCATGATGTCATGCTTGGCAGGGAAAAGCATGACGCATACAGCGAAGCAGATGTATTTGTCCTGCCTTCTGAGTACGAAGGGCAGCCGCTGTGCATTCTCGAAGCCATGTTCGAATCGCTTCCGGTCATTACGACAAGAGTGGGCGGCATTCCCGAAATATTTTCGGATGAAACCGGTGTGAGATATATTAATCCAAATGATCCCACGGGATTGTATCAACAGATAGAAACCATTTTTTCCGATTCCGAATTATTAAAAGCGATGGGAGCAGCCAACAGAAAGCTGGCCTTATCCCGTTTTACTGCAGAAAAACATATTGCCAGAATGAAAGACATTCTTTTTGAAAAAAGAAATTTATAATGCATGACTGTCGGGGGTAGGCGCGTATCGCGCAGCGATAGCGCCGCAGGGGGCTCGGCCCCCTCACAAAAAAATAAATAATCACAAATGGTGAGGCTGCACACATGAAAATAAACACCCAATCTCTAGCGCTGAGTCTTTTTGTCATTTGCATCGCCGGGTGTGCCTCACAATCCCAGGTGCCGGTAAACAATCCTGCCACCGAAGAAACGCCGGCGCCAGTATGTACGGCATCCTGCGCAGATAACGAATCCTGTGTAAACGGGCAGTGCCGGGAGAATCCGTCCATTCAATGTGCACCTCTGCCCAAGAGCGACAAAGGACGCTGCTACCGCGAAGGCGAAGGCCAAAAGCTCATCGTTCGCGGCGATATTTTGGGAATCCAGCATATTTATGAAGGCGGCAGTGTCGTCATCGAAAATGGCCGCATTTCTTATGTCGGATGCGACCCAGATTTATCGAATGCCGTCGTCATTACCTGTGCAGATTCTGTCATCAGCCCAAGTTTTATCAATGGGCACGAGCATTTGACCTACTCGAACAATGCGCCCGCCACCTGGGAAAAAGAGCGGTTTGCCCACCGAAATGAATGGCGCAAGGGGCTGAATGGACATACCAAAGTTAAAGGCCCCACAACGAAATACAACGAAGTCGTCGAGATTCGCGCACTCTTGTCGGGAACAACCTCTATCTTTGGCAATGGGAAAATCGATGGACTGGCCAGAAATATCGACAGTGAAACCGTCGATGGCATTCAAAGTGTTTATCAGACTTTCCCGCTCGGGGATGTGGATGGCATTTCGAAAGAGAGCGGCTGCGACTACAACTACCACGAGGCCGTGCTCGAATCGGATGACGGCAAGCCCTTTGGTCCGCATGTCGGCGAAGGCATCAACCAGTCGGCCCTGAATGAAATGATTTGCCTGAGCGGCCAGGGAACGCATGATATCATGCGCGAGAATCTTGCTTTGCTGCACGGCGTGGCCTCGACGCCCGATATCATAGCCAGAATGGCACAAAACGATGTCAAGCTCATGTGGTCGCCGCGATCCAACATTGCACTTTACGGCGACACGGCCATGGTTCCCATGTATGATCGATTTAATATCATCATCGGCCTCGGAACGGACTGGATCTACTCGGGATCGGCAACCATGCTGCGCGAACTGCAGTGCGCAGATCATATCAACCAGAATTATTACAATCATTATTTTAGTGATTATCAGCTGTGGCGCATGCCCACTTATAACAATGCCATTGCTTTTGGGCTTGGACATCAGCTCGGCGCAATCCAAAAAGATTATATTGCCGACATCACAGTATTCTCTAAAAAACAAGGCCAATCCACCTATCGTGCAGTCATTGACGCCCAAAATAAAGATATTCAACTCGTCATCATGAATGGCAAACCCGTTTTCGGAGATGCTAATCTGCTTGAATCGGGTGAATCCTTCGATATGTGCGGCACATCCAAAAAGGTCGATCTGGCTGCAACCGGCTATAAAGGTACTTTTGCAGATGCTGTCTCGCATGCAGCCTACCCCATGTTTTTCTGCGACATTCCCGAGCATGAGCCAAGCTGCACCCCCGAGAGAACGCGCGAAGAAGACACGCAGGCTTTGCATTCCTCACAATATGAAGGGATGACGCAGCCCGTCGATTCGGATGGCGACGGCATTCCCGATCAGGAAGACAACTGCCCGGCATGGTTCAATCCCATCCGTCCCATGGATCAAGGGAAACAGGCAGATTTTGACGGCGACACCATTGGCGATATCTGCGATCCCAATCCCCTGTGTGCCGCAGATGCCCAATCCTGTCCGGAACTGGTGTACGATGACTACGATGCAGACGGCATTCCCAACGAAAATGACAATTGCCCACGCGCAGCCAATCCTGACCAAAGTGATCGCGATCAAGATGGCAAAGGAGACGCCTGCGATGCCTGCCCCGAAGCAGCCAACCCAGGCGATGCACGGTGCGCCATCGAAACTATCACAACGATACAGCAGGCCAATCAGATGATTTGGACACAATGTCCGCAGATCAAACCGGCCTGCAAAATTCAGGAAGAAATCAAAGTCAAAGGGCGCGTAACCGCCATCACAGCCCATGGCTTTTTTATTCAAATGCCCGATGCAGCAATGCCCGAGGGTTCTGCCATTTACATCGCCGATACAGCCCCCGTTCATATCAACGATGATGTGACTGTACAGGGATATCCGGCGCGCTATTCGGGGCTGCCCAAACTCGTCCGGGCTGCGGTAACGATTAACAGCCACAATAATCCCCCCATCGATCCTGTGAGGGTCAACGCGGCCGATATTACGACCGGTGGCCCACTGGCTGAAAAATACACCGGCGTTTATATCGAGATTGCCTCTTCGAAAGTCTTGCCCCACGATAACCAGGCCGCTTATGGCATGTACCCAATCATCGATCCGAGCCAGGGCACGATTTATCTCGATGACTTCATCTGGCGAATCGATCCCATTCCCAATGCAGGCAAGGAATATCCGCATGTCCGGGGTATTCTCGTCTATGATTTCGACAACTTCAAAATTGCACCGAGAAACAACGAAGATCTATGACCAAATGTAACATCTGCCCCAGAGAATGTGATTTAAAGGAAGGCCAAACAGGAGCCTGCGGTGCCAGACATGCCGCCGGTGACAAAGTCGTTCCTGTGGTTCCGGGCATTCTCTCCGCCATACATCTCGATCCTATCGAAAAGAAGCCCCTCAACCATTTTTATCCGGGAACGACGGCACTTTCCCTCGGTTCTTTTGGCTGCAATCTCTTTTGCAAAGGCTGCCAAAATCACGAAATCTCAAGAGCTTCTGCAAAGGATTCTTCCGGCTTCAGGATGTCACCCGCGCAAATCGTGGCACAGGCCAAAGCCTACGACTGCCCGACGATTGCCTATACTTACAATGAGCCCATCATTTGGGCAGAATTTGTCCACGAAACGGCCCAGGCCGTCCGCGAGGCCGGTTTAAATAATGTCATGGTCACAGCAGGCTATGTGCACGAAAAGACGCGCGAATGGCTCTTTTCGAACATCGATGCGGCCAATGTGGATCTCAAGGGATTTACCGAGGATTTTTACAAATCATGGACCGGAGCCCATCTGCAGCCGGTTCTCGACACACTCGAATATCTCAACAGCATCCCCGGTTTCTGCCTCGAAATCACGACGCTCCTCATTCCAGGGATAAATGACAACCCCTCTGAACTTGAAGCTGAATTTGCATGGATTGCCGAGCACCTCGGCCCAGACATTCCCCTGCATCTGAGCGCTTTCCATCCGGATTACAAGGCAACCGACATTCCCTGCACACCCGCCGAAACGCTGCTGAACGCCAATCGACTGGCCAAGGCTGCAGGGCTGCACTATGTCTATCTTGGCAATGTCCGCATCGCAAGCGATACCCTCTGCCCCGAGTGCCATCAAACACTCATCAAACGCATGGGCTATATGACACAAATCATCGGCTTAAAAGAAGGCAAATGCAGCAAATGCAATCATGATATCTATGGCAAATGGAATTAGTCGACCATGATATATCTCGATAATGCAGCCTCTACAAAACCAGCTGATGAAGTCATTGCATCCATGCAGCCATTCCTGCAGGAAGCATACGGCAATCCTTCTGCAATCTACAGAATCGGCAGAAAAAGCCGCGATGCCATTGACCACGCGCGAACTCAGGCTGCCCGCCTGATCGATGCTCAACCCGACGAAATCTATTTTACCTCCGGAGGAACCGAATCAGACAACTGGGCTCTCGTCGCGGGGTTAGAATCCCAGGCAGACAAAGGCAACCATATCATTACAACTCAGATCGAACATCATGCCATTCTAAATACATGCAAATACCTCGAAACCACCCGAGGGGCGCATGTAACTTATATCGACGTCCACGAAGATGGCATTGTCGATCCCAATGATATTCAAAAGGCCATAACCCCACAGACTGTGCTGATTTCCGTGATGGCAGCCAACAATGAAATTGGCACGATTCAACCCATTCGGGAAATTGGTCAAATTGCAAAGCAAAACAATATTCTATTTCACACCGATGCAGTACAGGCCTATGGTCATGTTCCCCTAGATGTTCACACAATGAACATCGATTTGCTCAGCGCCTCCAGCCATAAATTACATGGTCCCAAAGGTGCTGGCATTTTATATATAAAAAAAGGGGTTAAAATTCCCGGTTTTATCCATGGTGGTTCTCAGGAAAGCCAGCGTCGTTCGGGCACAGAAAATGTCGCAGCCATTGTCGGAATGGGCACAGCTGCCGAATTGGCTCTCAAAGCTCAGTCTCAAAACGACCTGTTCGTCCGCTCAATGCGCGATCACATGCTCAACCGCATACTGACCGAAATTCCCGATGCACATCTGAATGGTTCACGCCATCACCGCCTCCCCAACAATATCAATGTCAGCTTTGACGGCATCGATGTCGAATCACTCCTCATTCGCCTGGATTTGCTCGGCATTGCTGCATCCAGCGGGGCTGCCTGCACATCCGGTTCTCTCACACCATCTCATGTCCTGATGGCCCTTGGCCTGTCTCCCGAGCGCTCAAAAAATGCGCTCAGACTCACGCTTTCTATTTATAATACGCAAGAGGAAATTAATACCGTCGTCGATAAACTTAAACTGATCGTGTCGGAACTACGGAAATGAACGATGAATGCTTAATGAATAATGCTTAATGAATAATGGATAATTATTAATTATTAATTATT
>JAGACY010000238.1 GCA_017613855.1 Pseudomonadota bacterium | reverse complement strand
TGCCTTCGACGCATTTCATCCCTTCACCGCATGCTTCATCCGAATCGCATGCAGGTTTTTCGTCGGCTTTACATGTGCCTTCGACGCATTTCTTGCCCTTGCCGCATGCTTCGTCCGAGTCGCATTCAGGGTTTTCGTCGGGTTTACAGACACCATCGACGCATTTCTTGCCCTTGCCGCATGCTTCATCTGAGTCGCATTGGGTATCTGCGCTTTTGCAAATGCCGCCGTCACAGACGAGATTGTCCAGGCAATCCTCTGTCTGGGTGCATTGTTCACCTTCGCCGGCTTTTGTGCCAGTTCCGCCTTTGTCTTTTCCGGCATCATCGCTGCATGCCGAAAAGACGAGTAATGTTGCTGCAATCCAACTCCACGGTTTTTTGTAGAACATAGGTCACTCCGTCCCAAATCATAAAAACAATGAGGAAATACAACCTTTGGTTTTATAGCAGATGGTTTGGGGAAAATCAGGAGGACGGGTGAATTTGAATGAGTCGTTAGCAATTCGCAATTCGCAATTAGGGCATTCTCAAATAATCGTCACGCCCCGGAGGGGCGTATCATTCGTAGCTAATAGCAGTGGGTGAGCCCGAAGGGCGTAATCCACGGATGAAATGCAGGGTATTTGGGGATCATAGCAATTAGCAGTTAGAATGGCATTTCCCATAAAAAAAACCGCCGCGTATTGCTATGAGCAATAGCGGCGGCCATGCCGGGCGTATTTGGTACAAAAAGCCCGGCGTTCAACATTACTTTCTTAGTGTAATCCAGATGGCATTGATTGCAGCGGGCGTCAAACCGGGCAGTCGGCTGGCTTCACCCAGGCTTGCCGGGCGGTATTTTTGGAGTTTTGTCAGTACTTCTGTCGTCAGTCCATGGACTTTGGTGTAGTCAAAATCCTTAGGTATCTTGCGGTTTTCCATTTCGACGAAAGCCTCAATGCGAGAGGCTTCGCGTTGGATATAACCGTCAAATTTGTGATGGATTTCGACGCTGCGGCGCACCTCGTGGGGATATGCGGCAATTTCGTCATTTCCTCGGGCGAGCATGTCCATGGTGACTTCGGGCATCTTGATGAGCTGGGCAAGATTGCCTGCATCGGGCAATGTTTCGGGATTGTCCAGGCGCGAACGGTCGATATCGGCTGCCCGCATGGTTGGCAATTTCGCGGATAATTCCTCAATCAGAGCGTGTTTTCTCAAAAATTTCTGATAATCCTCGTCCCCGAGCAAGTGTTCCCGGTGTCCGTATTCAGACAGCCTTTCGTCGGCGTTGTCTTCGCGCAGTGAAAGCCGGAATTCCGCACGGCTTGTAAACATGCGGTAGGGTTCATCGGCGCCGCGCATAACGAGATCATCGACCATGACGCCGATATAGGCTTCATCCCGGCGCAGTACAAAGGGGGCTTCATGTCTCAGATAATGAACGGCATTAATGCCGGCCATGAGTCCCTGTGCAGCAGCTTCTTCATAACCGCTCGTGCAGTTGATTTGACCGGCGATGAAAATGGATGGAATCGCTCGCAGGGCCATGCCGTGTGTCATCTGTCCCGATTCGATGGCATCGTATTCAACGGCATAGGCTGGCCGAATGACGTGGGCATGCTCAAATCCGGGGATACTGTGGATAAATGCAAGCTGTACATCGAATGGCAAAGAGGAGGAAATGCCGGCAGGATAGATCTCGTCCGTTTCGAGGCCCATTGGCTCGATAAAAATCTGATGGCGGTCTTTGTCTGCAAAGCGAAAAACCTTGTCCTCAATACTGGGGCAATAGCGAGGCCCAATGCCATGGATAGTCCCGTTAAAAAGCGGCGATCTTTCGCGTGCAGCTCGAATGATCTCGTGGGTATGCGGTGTCGTGTACGCGATGTGGCAGGGCACCTGCGGCAAAAGAGGCGCACTGCCGTAAAAGCTCAGGCGCGTGATTTCATCATCACCCGGCTGGACTTCAAATTGGGAAAAATCGAGGGAATGGGCGGATATTCTCGGAGGGGTGCCCGTCTTAAGGCGTTTGAGCTGAATTCCCATGCTTTCGAGGGTGTGGCTCAAACGCGTGCTTGTACCGTCTCCCGAACGGCCTGCTTCAAAATGGTACTCACCAATATGGCACAGCCCGCGCAGGAAAGTACCGGTACATAAAATGGCGCAGCGCGCTTTGTAGAGGATGTTGCCTTCGACGAGTACGCCCGTGACCTCATTATTCTCGAGGATAATGTCTTCAACTTTGGCCTGTACCAGCGAAATATGCTCATTGGAAGACAGCATGCTGAGCATTTTTCGACGGTATAACTGCGTGTCGCATTGAACGCGCGAAGACCTAACGGCCGGACCTTTGCTTGCATTCAATGTTCTGTATTGAATGGCAGAGGCATCCGCGACTCGTCCCATAATGCCGCCCAATGCATCGATCTCTTTGGTGAGATGCCCTTTGGCAATGCCGCCAATCGAAGGATTGCAGCTCATCTGGGCAATCCGATCAATATCAAGGGTAATCAGCAAAACCGCGAAACCGTTTTGGGCGATGGCCCAGGCCGCTTCACATCCGGCATGCCCACCCCCGACGACGATCGCATCAAACGGGGTGGGGTAAATTAGTGGTTGATCCATGGAATTATTTGGACTGAGTGGTATTCTGCAAAATGGTCTGTGATAAATGTGTCTTGAATTCTTCGACGGATGGACTCTTGCATGCTTGAGTCAGGTTGTGCAGTTCCAGACTTGCTGTATAGATTTTTTGGGCTTCAGCAGGTTTGGTGTTGCTGACATCACTGACGGCATTCGACAGCGATACGTCATTTTGGGTGAGGTATTCGTTCAGCTTTTGGCCCATCTGGTCACACTGCGTTTCGTATTGTCTCGCAATTTGAGTCATATTGTCGAAGTGATTGGCAATGACCTCGCTGGATGATGAACATCCTGTGCTGAGGCACAGGATGACAGCGAAGGGCAACATTGAGAGGTGTTTCATGGTATTTATCTCTCACAAAAATGTGTTGCCGTTCGGCATCACACTTGTTTGTAGCTCTAATTGTCGAAGAAACCGGGTTCTTCCGCTTCGAATTTGCATACAATATCAATGGGAATATCATCGAGTTCAGCAAATCGGGCGGCCAGCTCATCCGAAATGACACCATATTTTTTGAGGAAGGCATCGGCGTTATCCCGATTTCCTTCGTATTCCAGCGTCATAAGGCGATTGAGCAGTTCCGGTACGGCTTTGGTGAGTTTTGCGGCATCGTAGTCGAACATACCATCCGGTTGGAGGATGACGGCGCCGGCTTCGAGGAAAAAGTTCAGTTGAATGGCATTCGCGCGTGCATGTGCCTGTGATGTGCCAAAACGCATGGATCGGAAAAATCCTGCAACCATGGTGGCATAGTTTTCTTCGAGTTCGGCTTGCGTCAGTTCACCGCGCTGGAGCAGCCAGTGGCACAGGAAGTAGGAAGTCGTGTCGGCTTTGCATTCCTCGATGGGGGCATAAAGATCGGCGAGATGCTGGATGATGGTTTTGGGCGAGTTTTGGACGGCTTTGGGGCCAAGGCTGTGGCCGGTTTCGTGCAGAATCGTATGTCTGAAAAAGGCATCAAATGTCGTTCTTTCGAGCGCATGGGGCGCCAGAAAACGTTCGGCAATCGGCATCAGTATTTCGTTGAATTTGGCTTGCTGAACATTCTTCATCATGACTTTTTTGGTGCCATGTTTTTCGATGATGGCGGGATCATTGGGCAGTACAAATGCCATTGCCGGTACACCGCATTTGGCTTCGCCGCCGGCAGCCAGCAGATCCATGACCACAAACGGTGAAGATTGCTGCGTTTTTCGGGTGGCTTTCATTTCTGCAGTAATTGGCAATGCTTCCTGCATTTCATCGACGAGTGAGGCAATGTGTTTAAGTCGTTTGGTTTCATCCGCATTGCGGTAGCCAATACAAGCCTCGAATGTGGCTTT
>JAGACY010000237.1 GCA_017613855.1 Pseudomonadota bacterium | reverse complement strand
GCAGGATCCGTGCAGTCATCATTCGTCGTGCATTCAGGAGAGCTGCCGGCTACGCAGACACCGTCATCGCAAACGGGCTTGGCAGGATCCGTGCAGTCATCATTCGTCGTGCATTCAGGAGAGCTGCCGGCTACGCAGACACCGTCATCGCAAACGGGCTTGGCAGGATCCGTGCAGTCATCATTCGTCGTGCATTCGGGCTCAGGAGCCTCAACGCATTTATTCTGGTTAGCATCGCAATAGGTGCCCTCATCATCGGAATTTTCGCCACAGCGGCCAATTCCAGTCGACCAGAAACCATAGGCAGCACTGCAAACCTGATAGGTGCTTTCATCGACGCACTTGATGTCACCTTCGGCACAATCCGGATTTGGGTTCACGATGCAGGCTTCCTCTACACTGCTGCAGGTAGCACCTTCACCATCACCGCAGCTGCAGATTAAACCATCACCGCAGTTGGTTTCACCTTCTTCCCAAACGCCGTCGACGCATGTGGTGTAGGCGATATAGCCTTCGATACCAGCGAGAGGTGCACACTTGATAGCACCATCCGTGCAAGGACCTTCCACACAGACGAGTTTTTCTTCATCGCATTTGGTCTTGCCTACGACATCGGCACAGTCATCGTCTGTTTCACAAGGAACTTCAACAACAGCTTCCGCTACGCAGATGAGTTTTTCTTCATCGCATTTGGGTTTGCCATCGACTTCGGCACAGTCTTCGTCGGAAGAGCAAACAACAGGAGGCTCAACACAAATGCCTTTTTCTTCATCACATTTGGTCTTGCCATCGACTTCGGCACATTCTTCGTCGGTGTCACACTTAACGCCATCCACGACACAGGATTGTGTAATATCAACCATGCATGTATCGGCAACGCAGACGAGTGTATCAGCAGCTTTCATACCCTCGCCGCAATTCATGGTGAAGTTTGGATCGACAGCTTCGCCATCGCATTGTTCGCCTTCATCGATTGTGCCGTTGCCGCAATTTGCAGGAACAGTACATCCTGAAGTATTGAATTTGCAATCGGCAGTGCAGGTCAAAGTACCGGTAGAACCGGACATGCGGCTCTCACAGGTCACACCCTCGGGGATCGTGCCATCGCACTCTTCATTGGCTTCAACCACGCCATTGCCACAAACGCTGGCCGGAGCTTCACCCGTACAGTTACCTTTGGTCAAACGACAATTGTCTGAACATTCGGGACGACCAGAAACCCATTTGGTGGAAGCATCAAAATAGCTGCATGCGACATTGACGGCAACACCCGGCTCGCAAGCTTCGCCAAGTTCAACCACACCATTGCCACACTTAGGGGCGGGATTCCAATCTTTGGATTCATTGCAGCCAAAAACGGTGAGAGCAGCAATTGCACATGCAGACAGAATAAAACTACGTTTTGTCATGAAAACTCCTTAAAAACAAGACAAAGCCCCATATCTGTCAGGGCTTAACAAAGCATCAGATTATTAGAGCGTCTTAAGCTCACTATTCTTAGTTTGCCATTATATCAAACATAAATCAAGATTTTGTGTTAATTTAATAAACAATCGTGTGATGGCGTTTCTGACCGATTGTTACAGCGACGCTTTACCACAACCCCGTATCACGTTTTTTCTTCACAAATTCCCCATTTGGCGAATAATCCATTTTGGTATATGTAGCCGTCGTATTCGCGGACGCTTTTGGGGCATCCCCCATCCCCAAAATCGCATTCTATATAATGATGTATTTAGAGACGCCATGCCCCAGGGTGCATGTCAAAGAAAAAGAGGATTGAATGGGAAAAATCGAAATCATCGATAACTTTTATTCTCCGCTCGACAAATTTAACCGCACAGTTCGTGTGTACCTGCCGGATTCCTACGAAGACCATCCCGACCGGCATTATCCGGTCATCTATATGACCGATGGTCAAAATGTGTTTGAGCATCCGCGAAGTGCAATCAAAGAAACGTGGCATGTCAATGAAACTCAGGATGCCATGGCTGCGGACGGCAGTCTGCAGCGCGAATGGCTGGTCTGCGCTATCGACCATGAAATCGACCGTTTCGGAGAGTACACGCCATGGCCATTCCCCGCTGCATCCGTCTTCGATCCCAGAGGCAGAAAATTTCTCAATAATCTGACAGAATTTTTTATTCCCTGGATGGACAAGCATTACCGAACGCTCAAAGGGCCCGAGAATACGGCATTTATCGGATCTTCACTCGGCGGTCTGATGGCGCTCTTTTGCGGGCGCGAACGTCCCGATGTCATTGGACGCATCGGGGCCGTCTCTCCCAGCGTAATGTGGTCGGATTTTCGATGTTTTGAGCACTGGAACACCAAATACGATACCTGGACCAAAATCTATCTGGATATGGGATCCGACGAAAAAATTACGGTGCAGGACATTTATATGGATTACGCCTCGATTGTGAATGATTTCTATTGGCATCTCAGACGGTTGGGATATGCCGCACACGAAGTGCTGCTTTACATCGATGAAGGTGGATTCCACTCGGAAGTCTGTTGGGCAAAACGCTTCCCGATCATCGTTTCCCGGCTTCTCAACGATGACTGAACATCAACTGCCAATAACCGCGTGACAAATTGAACAAACAGGTGTAGTAGAGATTGCCCTGTGGGAATTGCATAGCCAATTCCACGGCAAACATTGAATATTATTTTAGACACATAAGACTTGAGTGTTCGGAGGAATACATGGATTATAGAGATCAAGATAACAACAGCGAGGGTTTGTTTGGTGCCAGAAACGAAAACTCTGTTTTGTTCTCGATCGATAGCCTGAATGCACTCGATAACGAAGCATCCAACAACGGTGGGACAGGATTTGGGCCTTCTGGTGAAGAATCCGGCCTGATTGATATTAACACGCTCCAGCGCATGGGCAGTTCTTCTTCATCCGAAGAAGGCGGCGATGTTGCTCCCATTGCGATGGAAAGCATGGTCTTTAACCAGGTCGTGACCAAACACGAAAAGCGCAAAACACTCATCATTGCAGCAGTGTTTGTCGTTGTTCTTCTCGCTGCCGGCCTCTCCATTTTCTTCATCATTCAGAATAAACAGGAAGAAGAAGCTGAACTCAAACATCAGCAGGAAATTGCAGCTGCAGAATCCAAGAAAGAGGCAGAAGCGCTTCAAAAACGCATCGATGAACTCGAAATGGCCAAACAGCAGGCAGAATCCGATAACAAACGCCGTAAAGCCGAACAGGAAGAAATTGACGCCGAACTTCAGAGACTGCGCGATGCGCAAGCAAACCTCGCAGCAGATCCGGGTGACAGTGGTTCTGCCGGCGGCAAGAAAGGCGGCGGCAAAAAAGGCGGCGGCGGTGCCAAGCCCGGCGATGGCGGTGGTGATGCTGCAGCTGCTGCACCGGCACCCGCAAAATCCGGTGGTGGTAAAGCTTCTCCTGAAGCCGTCAAAGCTGCCCTCCAGGCAGTCGCAACCAAAGCACAAAAATGCGGTAAAAATGGCAACCTGGCTGTTACATTCAGCATCAGCGGCAACAAAGCAAAGGGCGTTTCGGCCACAGGCGGAAGCTTTAAAGGATCTGCTACCGAAAAATGCATCCTGACCGTCATCGAAAAACATTCCTGGCCCGATGGCAATGCCCCCGGTATTAAATACAATTTCAAACTCTAATGCCGTTTGATCATTCAAAGAAGACGCGATTATTTTCGCGTCTTTTTTTGTGTGTGCGCCCTTATCGCCTGCGGCGATTACGGTCGCACGGCTGCTGCTTTTTGCCCTGCGGGCAAATACGCGCAGCCATCTTATTCATCATTTTTCTTTCCCCAATAATTGCACTGCTGTAAAATGAAAACAGGCATCATGCCCCTGTCCATAGTTGTGGATTATCACTGCTCATAAGAGGTAATGAGATGGCAGTTTGTCTTGTCTGTTCACAAAAATCGAAACTAGCGGGCGAATTGTGTGCATGCGGCAAAGCCTATACTGTTCATGATGATCATGGCGATGATCCCCTGCATATTCTTGGCACACAGATCGCGAACAAATTCATACCCGTTGCAGTTCGTCGCGATACCGATTCGGTCATCTATTACGAGGCCTACCAGCCCTCGATCGATCGTACCGTTCTTCTCGTTGCCATCAAATCCGAATGGCTGAATTCTCAGGAAAAAAACGCCTATTTTCAAAACTATATCGACCGCAGTGCCTCCATAAAACAGCAAAACACCCTCAGTCTTCTCGAAGTTCAAAAGCTTTCCGACCAAAAGAACAGTTTTGTCATGATTTATGAGGCCCTCAAAGGTGAATCGCTCCCAGCCTACCTTTCGTCCCATACGCTCGATCCAGTGGCGATAATGCACATTATCCACCAGATTTTACAGGCCATTGCTGCGTTTCATCAAAAAGGCGTCCGTTTTCCGTCCCTCAGCTTCAGCAATGTTCACATCCTGCGATCCGGCGGCGATGAGGTCTTTGTCAAACTGTCCAATCTCGTTGAAACCTATTTGTCCGGCTATGACATTATCTCTTCAACGGATGACGTCTATTCAATCGGGCAAATGGCATTGTCACTCATTACGGGACAACCCATGCCGATTCAGCAGGTTGAACTTTCACCGGAGCGGGCATTTATGCTGCCAATCGCGCAAATATTTATGCGTGCGGCCTCTCCTATTAAAGACCAGCGTTATTCTTCATGCATTGAATTGCTGCAGGCATTTGAAACAGCATTCGATTTGAATTCTCACGACCCCAATGCCAATCTGCCCAACGCCAATGCCCGTGATTCATCCTCAAAACAGGCCATAAAACGGCATACCCCCGTTCCGCTCGAACAGGTCATCTGGATGCACCGTCCGCCCCATCTCATGGGTTAATATGCCTCAGACCGCAGAATCCAAAGCTTATCGGCAGCTTTGGCACGATATGAACCGTGAGCTCTGGCGTGCAGCTGCCGACGGCATTCCTCCCAAAAATCTCATTCGTGCAGAACTATGGCGCCGAGTCGATCATACCCGGATTTTGGAGAAATCCGCTTCTATTCGTATGAAACGCCGCCATACCCCGCCCAGTGCTATCTATAAAGCCTGTGAATGGCTCGTAGAAAGCGGCGCATTGTCCAAAACAGGACATGCCATGCCAGAAGAAAGCGCCTTCTCGCAAGACAATGCCGCCCGACCGCTCGTCTGGCCGACATTTTACCCGGGAGTGGATACGAATGTTCCTCAGCTCACAGAAGACACGCCCCAAATGGAATCCGACCACTTTGAGCGTTTTGTGCATGCCTTCATTTTTGCTTCCCAGGCCGCACAAAATGTGGGCCTCAACCCGCATCAATTCGAGTTTGAATTCGATTTGTCGCGCAACCGCTGGCTCGTCGAAGGAACCACAGAAACACCATTTAAAAAGATTTGCGTCAATTTTCTGTATATGACGGCCGGCCCCAAAATCTGGAATGCCATTTTTGAGGCCATCGTCCACCGACATGCCCCTTCGCGCCGCATTGCAGAACGCTATGTCCAAAGCGTCGATGCGCAACAGCTCCTGGCCATATACTCGGACATTTCACCGCTCATGGTGCACGATGTTTACGATTTATCGGCCATGTTCGATGAACTGAATGAACAGTATTTTAACCATGCCCTCCCCAAACCCATTCTGGCATGGACTTCGCGGGCCAACTACCGCACCCTGGGAACCTACAACTTTCACTGGGATATCATTTGCATCTCGCGCATCATGAATGATCGCAGAGTTCCCGAAATTGCCGTGCGTTTTGTTCTGTACCATGAAATGCTGCACATCAAGCACGGTCTGCGCCAGGTATCAGGCAGATCTGTCAGCCATACGCCCGCATTCCGGGCTGATGAAATGAAGTTCGAAGGATGGCAGGAAGCCACACGCATTCACCAGCAACTGCGGAATTTGGTTAAGTGAGTAATGCGCAATGCGCAATGCGCAATTGGAATACAAAACTAAAGGTTAAGTCTGAAGCTACGGGGAATGGTTTTCCAAATGCGTAATGCGTAATGCGTAATTGGGATGCAAAGCTAAAGGGTAACTCTGAAGCTATAATAACCAACATTCTTTAGGAAAAACCTTGAGAACACTCTAACTGCTAACTGCTAACTGCTAACTAAAGAAGGCTGCGAACAAATCCGTTTGTAAAAACCAAACTTCAAATACAGAATTTTGATGTTTATAGCTGCGCCTGAATGGCTTCGGCAAGCAATGGCGCAATCGACAGCACCTCAAGATTGGGCATGTGTTTTTCGGAATTCACAGGCAGAGAGTTGGTCACGATCAAACGTTCAATGGGAGCATGCGTCAAACGATCGACGGCATTGCCCGAAAAAACTGGATGCGTACACAGAGCCCATACGCGCTTTGCCCCTTGTGCCATCAGCAGTTCGGCAGAACTGCAAATCGTACCGCCCGAAGCAATTTCATCATCCACGAGAATGGCTGTCTTGCCGACGATATCACCAACGATGCCATGCAAATGAGGTGTTTCGGTATCATCGTAACGACGTTTATCGATGATAGCCATCGGCAGGTTAAGCAAATCGGTAAACGGCGCCAGATCCTTGACTTCACCGGCATCGGGACTGACGAGAACGGCCTGACTCAAATCGAGTGTTTTGAGGTAATCGACGAGAATGTTTCTTGCAGTTAAAACATGTGCCGGAATTCTGAAAAATCCCTGGGACTGCGGCGAATGCAAATCGAGCAAAAGTGCAGAGGTTGCTCCCGAAGTTTCGAGCAGATTAGCCACCAGCCGTGAAGTAATCGCTACGCCCTGCTTATCCTGCTTATCCGAACGGATATAGGGAAAATATGGCACGACAGCACATACCGACTTTGCTCCATAGGCACGCAATGTGTCACACAGAATGAACAACTCCATCATGTGCGTATGAAGCGGCAATGCAGCAGTTTGAATGACACAGGTATCGCAGCCCCGTACATCTTCTTCGATGCGAACGAGCATATTTTCATTCGAGAATTGAAGCGTCGTCGAAGCAGAAAGCGGCAGACCGAGATGTTTACAGACATCGAGAGCAAGCTCACGATGCGAAGAACCGGAAAAGATTTTGAGTGATTTCATAGTTAATTCGGAATGCGGAATGCGGAATGCGGAATTGAGAACCTAAAAATTCAGGCAAACGCATTATAAATTCGCAATGCGCAATGCGCAATGCGCAATTGGAATGCAAAACCAACGGGCTATGCTGAAGCTCATTGTGAATGGCATTCCAAATTAGCAGTGAGCAGTGAGCAGTGTGCAGTTGAATGTAACACCAAAGGTGAAGTCTGATTAATTTGTAATTTGTAATGTGTAATGTGTAATTGGGATGCAAAACCAAAGTGTCACTCTGAAGCTAGAATTTTTATTCTTTAGGAATAACCTTGAGAATCCCCACATTAGCTAACTGCTAACTGCTAACTGCTAACTGCTAACTGCTAACTGCTAACTGCTAACTGCTAACTGCTAACTGCTAACTGCTAATTGCGCATTGCGCATTGAAAATGCGCGGCGTATCGGCCGTAGGCCGATAGCCAAGCGCGCCGTGCGTATTGGCCGCAGGCCGATAGCAGGCGCCCCACAAAAAAATCATTCGTCAATATGCAGATTTTCGATTTTACGAATGAGATTACGGCGCGAGACGCCGAGGATTTCTGCGGTTTTGGTGCGATTTCCGGCAGTTTGCTGCAACGCGTGTGTAATGATGCGGCGCTCAATTTCTTCGAGTGCATCCTGCAGATTCTGGCCGGGAAGGAGCGCAAAATCCCGCGCAGAATCAGGCACATTTGGTATATCCGCGATGGCATCCACCACGGCATTTCTGACACTGGCCGTATGGCGGATCCTATCGCTGACGTGTTCCGTCGTAATCAGATTATCGTGCGAAGGCTGAGCAATGATGTGCTCAATTTCATTTTCAAGTTCCAGAATGTTGTCTGGCCAACTGTAGTTTTGAAAGAGAGCGAGTACTTCATTGGAAAGCTGTTTTTGAGGGATAGCGCGGTCTGCACAGGCTTTTGCCATCAGGTACGAAGCCAGCGGCACAATGTCTTCTTGTCGCTGTGCGAGCGGTGGAAGTTCAATCTCAAAAATATTGAGAAGGTAGTAGAGTGAGCGGTTAAATTCTGCGGATTCGACACATTTTGAGAGTGATTTTATACTTGCAGCCAGAATTCGGATTTCGAAATCGCGCCGCATCACATCGCCCTGAGGCTGATAGGATTTTTCCTGCAATATCTGCATCAGCTTAATCTGCATCTGATCAGAGAGTGCATCGACATTTTCGAGAAACAGCGTGCCTTTATCGGCAATATCCAAAAGCCCGATTTTGTCGGACAGAGCACCGATAAAAGCCCCGCGTCTGTGGCCAAGCAATTCGGATTCGAGCTGTTCATCCTGAAAAGCCCTGCAGTTTACAGACACAAAAGGTGCATTTCGGCGTGTGCTATTTTGGTGAATGATATGGGCAAGAAATTTTTTGCCGACGCCGTCGGGACCTGTCAACAGCACGGGCGCATCCGAACTGCAGATGGTATCGAGCCGATTCACAATGGCCTGCATGGCCGGAGAATTGCCGATAACGGTATTAAAATCATGCGTCTCATGTGTACTGTCCGAAAGTATCGATGCGCTTTCGGCAGCGCATTTTTCGAGGATTTGCTGACTCATTTCGGTCAGCATTTCGAGCACCATTTTGGCTTCACGCCGGGTCAGAATGGTGATTTCATTTGCAAGGCGGATTTCAGGGGAGCGCTCATCTTCTTCGAAATAGAACCCGGAAGCAAACAAAAGTGCCTGACATTGCCCCTGCCAAAACAACGGAACTGCGATGCCCCTCAGGCCTGCATGGCATGACAGGTAGTTGGATGCCGTCGGATTTTTAGCATGTTTTTCGAACCATGCACGATAGGTACTGGCACACAAACACCCTTCATTCTGACATTTCTGGCAGAAATCATTGTCGATGCATTGTCCGGCTCCCAACCACAGGATCTGGCCATTTTCGAGGCAAGCTCCTACCCAAAGGTTGAGTTGTCTTCGAATGATCTCGGCCAACCGATCGATTGCATCATCATGAAGGAATTTGACGATATCGTGCATGAATGTGATTTGTAATCTGTCGTGGATAACTGTTTTTACAAACAGATTTGTGCGCAACCTTCTTGAGTTAGCAGTTAGCAATGAGCAGTTAGCAGTTAATGTCATTCTCAGATTTTATTTCTAAAGAATTGAGTTGTTTCTGTTTTAGAAGCACATTTGAGCATTGTCATTCAATTGCTCACTGCTAATTGCTCATTGCTAATTAAAAATCGCGAAGGCCGTTAGGCCTGAGCAAATCCGTTTGT
>JAGACY010000005.1 GCA_017613855.1 Pseudomonadota bacterium | reverse complement strand
ACCATCGGGAGCTGCCAGACAGAATGCACCGAGGAAACCTCATGTTTAAATGAGACTACCCTGGGAACATGCCAGATCAATGAGGAAACCGGTTGTGTGGAATGGATTGAATCCGCTTGCCCGGAAGGTGAATCCTGCAAGGAAGGTAAATGCAAGTCTGAACCCACAGAATGTGAGACTGCATGCCCCAAAGAAGGCGTATGCGTCGATGAATCGACGCTCAGAAGCTGTCATTTCAATACAGAAACCGACTGCGCAGAATGGGTTGAATCCACTTGTCCGGAAGGCACATCCTGCAACGAGGGCATGTGTTCACCACCTGTATGCACAGATCAATGCACCGCGCCCCAATGTGCGGATGATCACTCCTATCAGAAATGTGAAAAGAACAATGATCATGGCTGTATGGAATTGTCGGCCCCCATTGCCTGCAGCGAAAAGGAAATCTGCAAGGATGGCGCATGTGTTGCCGATGACAACATCTACCTGAAAAGCCTTCAGCCCATCATGCAGCCGTTTTGGGACAATAAGCAAATGCTCGAAGAGACAGCCATGTTCATCAACGTCGGCGATACGGTACAAATGCTTTACAATGTCGACAACGTCGAAAAGCTGACCTCTTACGATGGTTCAAAGCTCTATACGGGCGGCGTCGATTATACCGTCGTCGACGGTAAACTTAAAACCCTGACCAATGCTATCCCGCATATCACCAATGCCAACTATTATAATGTAGCGCCCAATCCTTCAGGCATTAATCTTTTAACGAAGTACAATGGTCAGGAGGTTTATACCTATTGGGGTGAAGGCACGATGATGACGCAATGGCAGGTCAAAGTTACCTACAATCATTCGGATACATGGGAAGGATTTAAACATCCCAGCTACCAAGCGACATTTGCCAAATTCATCCAGAAACTCAAAAACAAAGAAAATGTCAAAATTATGTTTTACGGTGACAGCATTACCTACGGTGCCAATGCCAGTTTTGTCGCCGGAGGCGGCAAACAGCACACGTATGCCATGCTGTTTACAGAGGCACTGGCTGATTTATACGGCTATAAAGTCGAATATCAGGCCACTAATCTCCCAAATACATTGACAAACATGCCCGAGACTTACAATCCATCCAATACCCCGACGATTACTTATATCAACAGTGCCGTCGGCGGCTGGAGTATGAAACAAGGGGAAACAAATTTCAAACAATACATCACACCATACGCCAATGATTGTGACTTATTCATCCTGGCTTTTGGCATGAACGACGGCGGAACCGACCTGACACAACTCAACCAAATGGCGTTCAATATGTTGGACCGCATGCATGATATATCCCCCAATGTCAGCGAAATTATTATATCGACCATGCTGCCCAACCCCAAGGCGACCAATGGATGGTATGGCCAGCAGGTCAATCAGGAAGGCGTTTTTGCCGATGGTGCGCTCAAATCCATTCAGGCCAAAGGCATTCCCATCGCCTTATGCCAGATGACATCGATGAGCAGCTCAATTCTCACACGCAAAGAGTTTAAGGATTACACCGGTAATAACATCAACCATCCCAATGATTTCTTTTCGCGGATATATGCACAAACGCTGCTGCAGACCGTCATTGGCTATGAGAATATGAAATAACGGGATTTTTGGGGAACGCGGCTATGCGCCTTGCGCATACGCCACGTTTTGGCGCTGCCTATGCGCGTTGCGCATACGGCGCGCCTGCCGTGTTGTATCTGGAGCACAATCCCCAATAAAAAAACACGCCGTATGCGCGCAGACATGCGGGCGACCCCATAGGATCGCCCGCATGTCGAGCACATAGGCGTGTATGTGAGCTGCAGGGGCGTCAGCCCCAAAGCGAACGCCACTCAAAGCAGATTAATAACCGTTGATCATCACAACTCGCGTATCGACAGCAATTTCGCGCGTCGACCCCATGATAATCCCCGTGCAGAACTTGTCTTTGGCATCGATGACGAGCACCTCGCCAATTTTGCGCAGAGGAAGATCGTCCGTTGTATATTCGCGATCGCCATAGATATCACTCAGATCATCGCGTTCCGGGAACTGAGGTGTATAGGGAGGATGGCCGAGAACCCAGGAATGATCCGTTTCGCGTTCGAGTTCGCCATCGCGCGGATCGCGATTTTCGTCATCATCGCTCTTTCTATCCTTCTCCGATGCATACTGCGTGTGGGTTTCTTTGCCTTGTTTGAGCAAATCGAGACCTTCGCGCTGTTCAAAAATCACCCATCGATTGCCCGGTGAAACCCCATCTGAAGTGCCACGATTGATGATGACATATTGTTCTGCCGCAAGTTGGCTGATGGGCTCCATGGTATCGACAATCCGGCCTTCCATGCTCTTGGAATTTGGCGTTGTCTTGGTCACAAACATGAGATCATCATTGGGAATAATGAGATTTCCGCGTTCTATTTCCCGGCTTCCCTGAATAATTTTGGCAGTTGAAAGTGCTTTATCCTGGCGATCAATCAACTCAATGGAACCAAGCCGAATCAGTTTATAGGCGAGTGGATCGCCATTTTCGTCGTTGACAGGTTTAGATTCCTGAAAGACGGTAAACCGCTGACCATTGCTGAACTTTTTGCGATTTTCGATATCTACCCAGTCGATTTGCACTTCATCGCCCGGAGAAAGCATATTTTTTTCCTGGTCCGAATAGAGGATATGTCCGCGATTTTTGGGCAATTCCGTCACATAGTATCCGGGAACAATGATCACCCCACTGCCAATATTGTTTGTGGATACAAAAACAGGCGACGGTCCGGCATTGGGAACCGTTGTTAACTGGGCAGCTTCTTCCGAACTCGGAGCGAGATAAATGGTATCACCAGGATAAATCCAGTGTGGGTTCGTTACCTGAGGGTTATAAGACCACAGAGCAGGCCATTTAAAGGGATCGGACATATAAGTTTCACTCAGATCCCAGAGGGTATCCCCCTGTACAACGGTATGCGTGCTGGGAGCTTTCTTTTGTGAAGGCCGAACTGCTGTAGAATTCACTTGGTTCAGCGAAGTTTTTTGCCCCTGGACCATTCCAATCCTGTCGGTGACATGTGGCGCGCCCGAAGAATCAGAGCCACCATCTGATTGAGCATCCTGAGCAGAAACCTGCCCAGCCACAAGCATGAAAGCAATTAAAGTGCATGCCGTTAATAAATGTTTTGAGAACATATTAAAAACTCCGTCGATACGACCCTGGATGGTTATTTTGAAACTGTTCAGCCCCCTCGCCTGCAGTTTTTATTCCGAAAGAACAACGCATTCGTTCATGCACAATGCATAATGATGAATGCATCATGAAATGCTGTTTTTTTAGTTCAATGCAGAATTGCTGTTTATTCTTAAATGATTTCCTAATGATTCATCGCCTCATATTTCTCTTTTCCGATACGAGCGGCCTCTGTCCCGGGGAAAGCATCCATCAAATACCGAAGCATTTCCCTTGCAGAATCGTCTTTTCCCAATTTCTGGTATGTCAAAGAGACTTTGAGCAGTGCATCGGGAACTTTGTTGGCATTGGGATATT
>JAGACY010000236.1 GCA_017613855.1 Pseudomonadota bacterium | reverse complement strand
TAAATCGCCGGCTATCTACCGATACACCGCGCCTCCTCTTAATGTTCCCCATACACAAAGGAAAAAGAATGTTCGATAAACTTGTTCAAACGCCCTATGAAAAGATGATCGTCGCCTGCCTGACATCGCGCGAAGCAGCTGATCTCGAGAACATTCACGCACTCTATAAACAGTGTCAGGAGCAGCGGCTGTTTACCTTTGCCCAGGAACATGAATGCACTTCGATTGTTGCTGCCAGACTGCAGGCTTTAGGCAAATCGAGCATTCAATGGGATACCGCACTCGATGAATGGAAATACCGGCTCAACCAGCGTTTTGAAGCACTCGACGCATTGGCAGCCGCCCTCAAAGCCGAAAATATTCCACTGATTGCCCTCAAGAATGCAGGCATTGCACGCGGTATTTATCCACATCCCGAAGAATGTCCCATGGGCGATTTCGATGTGCTCGTCAAAAAATCCGATTTTGAGCGTGCCCACGAAGTCGTTTTAAAGCAAGGATTTGAGCTCGGTTTCCGAGCCGAAGAAACCATCGAAGAAGAAGGTGTCAAAGCCGGCCTCATCAGTGGCGGCACTGAATATAAAAAAGAACTCGCCGATGATATCTTATGGCTCGAATTGCAGTGGCGACCAGTTGCCGGCCGCTGGATTGCTCCCGAAGTCGAGCCGGTTGCCGACGATCTTTTCGAGACTTCCATGCCCATCGAAGGAACCGATGTCCGCCTGATGGACCCCGTTTCGAATCTTTTGCAGGTATGCCTGCATACAGCCAAGCATTCGTATGTACGGGCCCCCGGGCTGCGGCTGCATACCGATGTCGATCGAATTGTACGCGCCTATCCCAAACTCGACTGGGACGCCTTTATTGCACGGGCCCGCGCCATGCGCGTGACAGCATCGGTCTATTTCTCACTGGTCATTCCCGCTGAATTGTTGGGAACGCCCATCCCCGAATCGGTTCTGCGCTGTCTCGAACCCCCAAAATTCCAAAAAGAATTCCTGTTCAAATCGATCGCCAAAGCAGGACTCTTTCATCCTCTTGAACATAAATTCTCACGCCCCAAATATCTTGCCTTTGCCGCCATGCTATTCGACTCACCGGGCGCATGCTTCAAATCGGCATTTCCTTCACCCAATTATATGAAAAAATTATATCATCTTTCTTCAAACAGCCAGCTACCGCTCTGTTATGCCAAAAGATTTATTAATCTCATTTTTAAACGGGTAAAAGTGTGAACGAAAAGATCCTCGTTATCGAAGATGAACGTGCCATTGCACTCGGTCTGACACATAATCTGGAATACGAAAAATATGAAGTTCGGCATGCCAGCCACGGGCAGGCGGCCATCCCCATGTTTGAAGAATTCCAGCCGGATCTCATCATTCTGGATGTAATGCTTCCCGGCAAATCGGGATTCGAAATTTTAAAAGAATTGCGCCAGAAAGGCTCAGATGTGCATGTCATTATTCTATCTGCACGCACGAACGAGGCAGACAAGGTCGAAGGACTAAAACTCGGTGCCGATGATTATGTTTCAAAGCCCTTTAGCCTGCGCGAATTGCTGGCACGTGTTGAAGCCGCCATGCGCCGCATCCGTATGCGCAAAGCAGACGATAGTGAAGTCATTCGATGTTATGATTTAGAAATCTATCCACTCGACAAAAATATTATTAAAAATGGAACACCGATTAAATTAACCCCCAAGGCGACCGAACTGCTGATCTTTTTTGCAAAGCATCCCAATCGTATCTATTCCCGCGAAGAACTCATTACCAATCTATGGTGTGATGAATATGAAGGGACAGCCAGAACCATCGATAATTTTGTACTTCAAATCCGGGGACAGATAGAAGAAAACCCCGCAAAGCCTCAGATTCTCGAAACAGTTCATGGCATGGGATATCGGTTCAAGCTGCCATCTCACTCCACATAAAGACATCCGGAATTGCTGTCACATTCGGAAGTTGCGCAATATTCAATGTATTCGACGCGAACGACATCCAGAGAAGAAGAATCTTCTTTGTACACGTAACATCGCTCGTTTACCTGATAAAATGTTTTATTTGTCACATTGTTTGTCGCGCAGAATGATTGATTTTCTACCGTTCCCGTCACAGGCCAGGCACACCACAGGTTTTCACCATCAGTCACACAGACCTGAGCATCCGGGCATTGATGGGGATTCGTTTTGTCGCAGTTTTCAAGAATCGCGTCGCCACTGCAATCCGGGTGATTTGACTTTGAAATACAACGCGTTCCTGCCGAATTACATTCTCCCTTACACTCCTTGCCATACGTCTGACGATAGTAGAGTTTGCCATCATCAAAGCGTTTGCAGGTCTTCGTATAATTAATTGCAGAAAAACCATCCACAACCGGCATATTCATACACAGATTCAGAACTTCGCCTTCTTTTTTACAAGGTTCTGCGCATAAGACATCGCCATTATCGACAGCACACGTCCACCCCTGGCCAAAGGCTTCGGCACAATCGTATGTAAACTCCTTGCCATGGCAATAATATACTTTTGTGCCAAGACATGAGTTCGGAATATTCGTGCAATCATCACGATAATGGCCGCCCTCTACTTCGATAATTTCATCGCAGCCTTCCTCGGGGGTGCAGGAATTTCTGCACAAATAGCGTTCATTTGGAATGAATGCATACTGCCCATTGGATATCGTCTGGCATCCCCCCGTAAATGCGCGATGGTAAGGGTAATGGTTTTCGCACATATAGGGTTTGGGATCATTCGGATCGCATCCGCCTATGCAGTAATAGGTATGAGCCGAAGAAGTTTCGACACAGATGCCAATATCGAACAGGGAATTGCAAACATTATACTGATAAGCTGATTCAACAGGATCACATACGGAATGGGTTGCACGCGGATCGTAAAATGGCTTGTTGGCATCCTCACAAACCTCATCCACACAGGCAAATCCCGGCGGACAATGAAAATCCATAAAGTGTCCATCTACACATTCCATAATGGTTTCGGCATCCCGGCATTCGGATGCCCCATTGCAGGTTCTGAGTGTATCCTGACAAAATGCGCCAAAACAGCCTTCCGCACAGGGTATGGTTGCCCAACCATGCCCGATGCAGTTGAATCCGTGTTCACTGTCTTTGCACCCGCCTGCACCGGATGGGCATTCGTAATTCTCATCTTCCGAAATGCACTCACCATTTTGGCAGCGATATTCGCAAACAACATCGACCCAATATCCATTCTGGCAGTAATGAAGCGTTACCTCATCGAGACAATAGCCTTCTCCGGGAGTACATACAGGCGACGGTTCGGGAATGCATTGACCATTCTGGCAGATATAATCACAATTTTCTGTATAAAGTTCAGCATCCTGACAGTATTGCCGAGTCCAATAGTCAACGCATTCCGACAATCCTTCCTCGCAGGGCGGCAATGGAGTAATACATGCCCCATCGACACATAGCCCGGTATCACAAACGTCTGTCTGCCATTTCTCATTTTCGCAATACTGGCGTGTATCTGCCGAAATGCAGAATGGAGGCTCAGTCGTGCATTCGGGAGGTTCGACGTAACACGCGTCATCCACACACCCCAGTTCACAGGGCGTGTAAACCCACTTTCCTTCGGTACAGACGAGCAACACCTGGTTATCCATGCATCTGGCATCGCCGTCTTCACAGAATTCTTCCGGACCATAGCAAAGACCATGCTGACACCCGCCGGGGCATAACAGGATTTCCTGCTTTCCCTCCGAATTACAATAATATAACATCGTGCCTTTGGAATTGCATTGTTCAACGCATGGCGGACATTCATCCCCCCTGCATGGCAGCTGCGTCGTATGAACAGATTCGCGGCATCCAAAGGATAATAAACTCAATAAAGCTATTAATAGATATGATTTTCTCATTGTTCTACCATGATTCAGGCATTAAAAAATAACCCGCATTCTTTTAGCAATTTTCTTGAGCGAATGCACGAACAAAGCATGCATAAAAGGATCGGCCGGCGTATTGGCGTATGCCAATAGACGGCCGCAATGCGGTGCGTATGCCAAAGGCATAGCGCCGCACCCAAACCACACCATACAACAGGTCGATTTTATCCCTGCGTTCTGGTAAAATGCCCGATGCCGGGGAAGCTCTCTTAGATAGGAAATTCCTCGTAAATTAAGGAGAATAGCCATGTCACCGATGATGCAGCGCGCAATCGCAGAAATACACGAACTCAATGAAGCACAGATTATGCGGGTACTTCAACTCATTGCCGATATGAAAACCGAAACACCAGAGCCTGCTGAACCGTGCGCGAATGAACCGCTCGATTTCGATGCGATGGACGAATCTGACCGGCTTTTTTATTCCGAGAGCAACGTCAGATTTATTCTGGAGGGCGTCAAGGCGCTAAACGAAGGAAAAGGAGTTGTCCATGATATTATAGAGGTGGACGAATGAACAAGATTTGGTATGACAGAGCTTGGGATGACTACCTCTACTGGCAAATGCAGGACAGGAAAACACTCAAAAAATCAATGAATTACTCAAAGACATCGAACGTAATGGAGCACTGACAGGCATTGGCAAGCCAGAAGCACTCAAGGCAGATCTTTTAGGTTTTTACAGCCGCCGAATAGACGAATGCAATCGTCTCATTTATCGCATCATTGATGAGAATAGCTTTGAGATTGTGTCCTGCAAAGGCCATTACGATGATTAATAGTCGATTTTAGGGAGGAATGCGTGTCTAAAAGAAGTCGGCTTCATAGTTTTATCATGCAGGAATTTGAGGTGAGCATCGATGATATCAGCTCACGCGGATGGGGACGCGGCAGTTTTTACAATGAGGAGGGCAAAGAGATTCCGGTTGAAGTCAAAGGTGCCATTCCCGGAGATGTCGTCATTGCCCAGGGGCGGCGCATCGAGGATTCGCGGCTGCAATGCGTGCTCGTCAAGCTGTTGTCCCATCAGTTTGAGCGCATTCCCATCGACTGTCCGCATGCCCATGAACGGTGCGACAAAGACACCGGATGCGGCGGATGCACGCTGCGGCATTGTGCTTACCAAACGCAATGCCAGATAAAACAAGGCATTCTCGAGCGTCTGCTCAAACGCGAAGGTATAGCCAAACAGCCAAATCCCATTTTACCGTGCGATTCGCAGCAGTATTACCGCAATAAGATGGAACTCTCGTTCGGGCCTTACGGAGATGGCGAGATGGGATTGGGGCTTCATCCATCCGGATTCAAGCACGAAGTCATTTCGATGAAGTGGTGCGATATGCTTTCGCCGCTTTTGCCGGAACTCGCCCAAAAGGCGCTGACCTGGGCCAGGGAGCGCGGCGTCGGGCATTATATCTATCGGGAAAACCGAGGATTTTTGCGGCTTTTGACGCTCCGCGAGGGCAAGCGCACCGACTCGAACATGGTCATTCTGACGACCACTGGCGAGGATTTGGTCGAAACAAAAGAGGGCCCCAAACCGGCCCGCGAGGTGATCGACGATTTTGCCCGAAGTGTGCTCCAAAACCTGAGCCGAAAAGTCGATACCTTCTACTGGACGGCGATTTTTGCGCAAAAGGGCCACCAGACCCGCAACGAAGACACACTGGTCTTTGGTTCGCCCGTACTGCACGAAAAGATGCTCATGCCCGACGAAGCGCATGCTCTTCATTACGAAGTTCTGCCGAGGGCGTTTTTTCAGCCGAATACCGTGCAGGCAGAGCGGCTTTACCGCGTCGTTCTTGACTTTGCTGCACCCTATATGTCACCGCAGACGCCGATGCTCGACCTGTACTGCGGGACGGGCACGATCGCCCTGAGTTTTGCGCGCTATGGGCATCGGGCCATTGCCGTCGATATCGAAAAGCAGGCTATCGAAAATGCCAAAGAAAACGCCCGCATTAACGGGCTCGAAGATCAAATCGAGTTCTATGCAGGCGATACAGCGGATATTCTAAAGGAATTGCTCGACAATAAGGCGGATTTTAAAGATTTTCTGCTCGTCGTCGATCCCCCCAGACGCGGTCTTTTGCCGACGGCGTACCGCCAGATCATGCGATTCAAGCCCAAAACCATCGTTTATGTGTCGTGTAATCCCGAATCTCTGGCGCAAGATCTCAAGAAATTCGAATATGATGGCTATACCATCGAGGCGATTCAGCCGGTCGATATGCTGCCGCAGACGGCACATCTCGAGACGGTCGCTTTGTTAATTCGGAATTCGTAATTCGGAATTCGGAATAATTGAGGTGTTCTCAATGTTATTTCTCAACAATAAAGTGACATTAAAACATTTGGCAGGAGGGAGTTAATAGTTAGCAGTTAGCAGTTAGCAGTTAGTTGCATTCTCAGGTTTATTCCTAAAGAAGTGAGTTGCTTTAGTTT
>JAGACY010000235.1 GCA_017613855.1 Pseudomonadota bacterium | reverse complement strand
GTGATAAGATGAAAAGCCGAACGTGAAACGACATCGTGTCGTACACGTTCGGGCGGCGACATCGTGTCGCCGCTCATATAGGAAATGCATGTCGTCATCTACAATTCACCTCATATCTACGTTTGTTTAACAGAGCCATTAGCGATGGGGTCTTCTCAAGACTATCTCTAAAGAATTAAGTTTTTTTAGCTTCAGATTGTTCCTTTAGTTTTGCACTTCAATTACGCATTACGCATTACGCATTACACATTATGAATGCCATTCCCCATTAGCTTCAGATTTTACCTTAGTTTTGCATTCCAATTGCACATTGCCAATTATGAATGTAAATAACGCAGGTGCACATTGACTGTGCATTCGCGTGAAATTGTTCCTATTATAATGATAAGGAAATCGACATGATTACAGGAATTATAGTCTCTATACTGATGGGCTGTCTTGCCGGATTCGTGGCTGGCAAGATCATGCGTGGCGGTGGCTTTGGTTTCATCGTCAACTCGGTGCTTGGTATCATCGGTGGTGTCGTTGGTACGTTCTTGCTTGGCCTTTTAAACATTACCTGGGGTGGCTTTATTGGCCAGTTGGGGTCAGCCATTTTGGGTGCGATTGTTATTCTGGCACTGGCGTCGCTGTTCCAGGGGAAGGTCAAGAAGAGCAAGGACTAGCGCGCTTCGCGCGGTCGGCGTATGCAATAGCCGACCGAAAAAAAGTGCGTATTCGGCATTTATGCCGAATAGCACGCACAGAGCCGCCGCAATGCGCAGCATAAGGCGGCACCCATAAAGGTTTACATCTGCGCCGGCATGCTCAGATATTGGCGAATCCAGCCGGCACTCTGACGGAGTGCCATCGATACTTCTGGATTGATAAAGCGGATGACTTCGACTTTGAATTCGAACTGGCGAAGCAGACCTTGAACGGGAATGCGCTGGACCTGGACGAAACGCGTCAGTTCAGACATGAGATTTTCCCAGACGTGTTGTTCGCCGTAGACGCCTTCGAACCAGACGATGAGCAGCAAAGCCTCGAGTTGAGCTGTCTTTAGGCCATAGGTGCGTGTATCGTTGGCGATTTTGAGCAGTTCTTCGTAGTACCATCTGGAGGGAGCGAAGAAGACATTGACTTTAATGATATTGAGTCGTGCAATGAAGAGCTGTTCGATAAATTCAGTTTGCTGTGCGATGTCCTGGGCGAGTTTGTAGTATTTTTCGGCATTTGCGAAATCGCCTCTGCATTCGCAGAGCAGGCCGCATGTCATGTACAATTCTGGGCGTCCAGCGTTGGACTGGTGGACGTCGAGGAGCATCTCGCCCTGTGTGAGATCCGTTTGTGCCGCTTCGAGATTTCCGTTCAGGAGGCTGAGTTTCCCGAGTTGGTTATAGAGGGCCACCTGGGCGCCGAAATTATCGGTTTTTTGGTACTCGATGAGCGCCTGGTTGGTGAGTGTGAGTGCGTTGTCGAGCTGCCCGTGGGCGAGTTCGATGTTGGATAAAAGCATCTGGCAGCGGGCATTTCCGACGGGATCGTGAAAATCCTTAAAGAGCGGCATGCTTCGTAGGATGAATTTTTGAGCTTCATCGAAGGCGAGTTGCTGCAGATTGAGGTTGCCCATTTGGGCAAGTGCGTATGCGAAACCGAGCTGGTCACCGAGCTTTTGGTAGATTTCGATGGCGGTTTCGTTGGCGATGTGTGCATCATCCGGGCGCATAAAGATGGCGTAGGTTTGGGACAGTGCCAGCAGAACGCTGGCTTCATCGGCTGTATTGCTGACGGTCTGATAATTCTTTTGTGCAGCAATAAAGCATTCGTGTGCCTGGCGCGCAGCGCCGAGGGACAGGTAGATGACGCCGAGTTCGTAGAGGGAATTCCCCATGAGGTCGAAGTTTGCGGCGTTTGAGCTGTAATCGTAAGCTTTTTGGAAACATGCGAGTGCGGCTTGCCAGTCGGCCTTGAGTTTGGAGAGTTTTCCCATGCCGAGGAGCAATTTGCTCTGGATATTGGGATCTTCATCGGGGAGTGCCTGTTTTGCGCGGTTGTAATTGGAACTCGCTTCTTCGATGAGATTTTGGGCGAGTGCGAGTTCGGCAATACCGCAATAGGCAAGGCCCTCGAGTTGGGGATCGTTGGTAATCTGGGCGTAAGAGATGGCTTTCGAGAAATAGTCTTTTGAAGGGCCGTATTCCGAGAGCCTGAGTGTGAGTTCCCCGAGTTGGTAGTAGACGGTTTTCATTGTCTCGGGGGATTCATCCGGCGAAAAGAGCGGGAGCATCTCTTCGTAATTCTTGCGCGCCTTGATGAGATTGGTATTCTGCAACGCAGATTTGGCGGCAAATTCGAGATATCGTAGGGCGTTTTTCTTGTCGCCGCCGAGCTTAAAGTGCTTGGCGATATCTTCGAGATTGATGAAGAGATCATTGGCAGCCAGGGATTCTTTGGTATGCGCGACGTTGAGGTGCAGTTCGGGGGATGAATCTGTTTCGAAGAATTCGACGAGATGGGGATGAATGAATTCAAACGACATCTCGGCATCCCATTGCCTGCGGAGGACGCCTTCGCGCCGCCAAATCTCGAGGGCGCGGCTGGTAAAATCGAGCAGGTTGTATTGGCCGTCGCGCCGGAGCAATGCTTCGACTGCCGACAGGGAGAACGTTTCTCCCATGAGCGCAGCACGCCTTAGGATTTCACGATATTCCGCCTGGTTGTATTTGCGCACGATTTGGTCGATGCGCTTGATGGATATTTTTTCGATCGAGTTGGGGATGACGAGTTTTTGTGCGTCATCGGTACCCGCTGCGAGTTTTTCGTCGAGAATGTAGTGCAGAACCAGATTGAGGAAGAGCGGATTTCCCTTCGAAAGCTGCATGCACTGGTTTGCCATGGGGCGCTGCATTTTGACGGAATTCTCGATAATGGCGGCGCAATCTTTTTTGTTGAGCCATGCAAGCTGCATTTCCCGGTAATGCACGTGATCGAGGCGGTTGAGGCGCTCGAGAAGCATCTGGAGCTCGCGATTATCCGTGAGTGCCTGATTTCGATAGGTCGAAACCAGGAAGAAAATGCGGTGCTTGGTGACTGCCGCGAGTGCGGATTTCCATATCAGATTGAGGCTGTCCGTGTCTGCCCAATGGAGGTTCTCGACCGTAAACATGACAGGTGCAGATCTCGCGAGTGTATCGAAAAACTCTTCGAGTCTGAGCTCAGCCTGCTCTCTTTCATCACCGGACTGACCGTATTTTCCGATGATAAAGTGGGTCATGAAGGTCGTGATATACGAATCGGTGATGCCGTATTTGGCGAGTGCACGCTTAATTTCGTTCTGTGCATCGGAGGCATCATCCGACTGTACATTGAGGAAATTTTTGAGTGCAGTTCGGACGGCAGAAAACGAAAGATTGCTGTGGGGCAGATAGGATGCATTAATCCGAATGCCCTTGGTGCTTTCGAGGAAAATATCGGTAAACTTATTGAGCAGAGCAGTTTTACCAATACCGGTCTGGCCGCTGATCACGAGCGCAATGCCGGTATTTTCCTGCATGCTCTTTTGAATAATGCTTTTAAATTCATCGATTTCAGCGGTTCTGCCGACAAAAATGTCTTTGACAGAGCTGCTGACTTCGGAATGAACTTTGGGTTCTGCAAGGCTTTTCCAGCGTGCGGCGGCTTCAAAATCGGCATTGTTGATTTCGATACCGCGCGTTTCTTCATTGAGCTGGTAATCCCGGAGCAGAGCGGTCGCATTTTGCGGGCGTTTGAGCGGATCTTTTTCGACGCATCGGGCGACGACTTTTCCCAAAAATGTGTCGCGGAATTCTTCGGGAAGCGGGGGAACCGGCTGTCGTACCTGCTTGAGCAGGACTTCCATTTTATCGGTGCCGTCCACGGCGCGTTTGCCGGTCAGCATCTCGTGCAAAATGAGTCCAAAGGCATAAATATCGGCAGAGGTCGTCGTGCCTTTGCCCATGGCCTGTTCCGGGGCCATGTAATGCGGTGTGCCCGGTGCACGGCGTTTGGCCGTAAAATGCGGTGCTTCGACGGCTTTGCCGCGAATGCTGAGCGTCCCTTCTGAGAGATTTTTGACAAGCCCAAAGTCGAGCACTTTGACAAAATCGGGCTCGCCATATTGCACACAGAGCATCAGATTCGATGGCTTCAAATCTCGGTGTACCATGCCGCGTTCGTGGGCTTCGCTCAGGGATTTCAGTATCTGATTGCTGATGTGCAGACAGCGATCATAGCTGAGCGCACCTTCTTCTTTTAAGACTTCGGTAAGCGTCTTGCCATCGAGCCATTCCATCACCAAATACAGCAATCCGGTTTCGGTTTGACCATAATCGAATATGGTGATGGTATTGGGATGTCTGAGCTGGCTTGTCAAAAGCGCTTCCTGGCGGAATTGCTCGACATAGTCGGCATTGTTATTGACCACGTCGGGCAACAGTACCTTCAGTGCAATATCACGTCCCAGATTGTCCTGCAGTGCTCGGTAAACAGCACCAAATCCGCCTAAGCTGACTCGTTGAAGAATTGTGTAACGGTCACCCAGGCGGTCACCCGGGTTGGGAAGGTCTTGTTTGGGAGTATCTGGCATCTCAGATGAATTATTTCAGGTAAATAAACGGCAAAATACGCGGAATAAACCACACCAATCTTATTATATCATAGAATATGGAAATTTGGCACAATTTCGAACAAACATAAAAAAAGAGGCGCCGGAGCTGTGCTTCCGGCGCCATTCGGTCCTATGCTGCGCATACGGCCCTTGGGTGCGGCTATCTGCGATACGCCGCACCTGTTGATGATTATAGATTATTCAGTCGGGTCGATGCATTGATAATCACCGTGCTCATCCTTTTCGCATTTCTGGCTGGAAGTGCATTTTTCACAGGGATCGATTTCGGCTTTGTCAACACAGCGGAAGTTGCCGTCACCATTAGCTTTGCATTCCTGAGCCTCGCTGCATTCGTCGGTTTTGAGCTGATTGGCGTCGCAGTAGATAGCTTTGTTTCCGTCGCATTTACCCTTGGCATCAATGCCTTCGCAAGGATCTGCCGGCGCTTTGTCAACGCAGCGGAAATTGCCGTTGTCATCGGCTTTGCATTCCTGAGCCTCACTGCAGGTGTCCGTCTTGAGTACATTGGCATCGCAATAGGTCGCTTTGTTTCCGTCGCATTTACCCTTGGCGTCAATGCCCTTGCAGGGATCTTCCGGTGCTTTGTCTATGCAGCGGAAATTGCCGTTATCATCGGCTTTGCATTCCTGAGCATCAGTGCAGGTGTCCGTCTTGAGTACATTGGCATCGCAATAGGTTGCTTTGTTTCCGTCGCATTTACCTTTGGCGTCAATGCCCTTGCAGGGATCTTCCGGTGCTTTGTCAACACAGCGGAAATTGCCGTCCTTGTCGGCTTTGCATTCCTGATCCTTGGTGCATTCATCTGTCTTAAGCTGGTCGGCATCGCAATAAATGGCTTTGTTGTTATCGCATTTGCCTTTGGCATCGACATCGCCGCAAGCATTGGGATCTTCTTTCTCGAGGCAGTCATAGTAGTTTTCTACTGTATTCATGCCGCAGACATAACCTTCCTCACACTCTATTGATTTGAGAATTTCATCCTCGCAATAGGAAACGACGTTGTCTTTGCAAACACCAACATTATCAACCTTGCCGCAGGGAACCTTTGCCATGCAATCGTAATAGCCGCTTTCGGGATCAAATGAACATTTCTCATCCTCGTTGCAGACATAGGACATGAGTTTTTCATCTAAGCTGCAGAAAAGCACTTTCTGGCCATCGCATTTCCCAACAAAATCATCCTCTAATATATCGCAGCTGCCTTGCTCTTCTGTCATATTTTTGAAGCACATGTAGAAACCATCAGAATCTGTGTCGCAGGATTCGTTGGCCGAGCATTTGATGGTTTCAAGCTTGTCAACATTACAATAGACAACATCGTTATTTTTGCATGTGCCGTAGATATCGATATTGCCGCAACCCTGCTGTGGTTCTGGCTGTGAACCCTTTTCGACACAGTTGTAAAAACCGTTTGCATCCAGGGCACATTCTTCGTCATCGTTGCATGTCATCGACACCAGTTTATTGTCATCTGAACAATACACGACATCTTGGCCTTCACATTTGCCGACTTTATCAACCTCGCCGCATTTTTTGCTTATCTCTGTGACTTTTTTGACGCACTGATAATAATTGTCCTGATCAACATCACAGATCTCATTCTCTGTGCATTCCAGGGTTTCCAGTTTGGGACCCTCGGCACAATAGGTAATGACATTGTTTTCACATTTGCCATATCCATCGATATCGCCGCAGGGATTCTCTGGGTTGTTTCCTTTATTCAGGCAGTCCACCTGGCCATCCTCTCTGACACCACAGGTTTCGTTGGCTGCGCATTCTTTGGATTTGAGCTCTCCATTGACGCAGACGAGGGCTTTGTTGCCATCGCATTTGCCTTTGTCATCCACTTCGCCGCAACCTTCATGGGGGCCAGGGCCAGGGCCGGGGCCAACTTGTTTGTCGACGCAGTCATAGAGGTTTTTGCTATTCAGGCCGCATACTTTGTCATTGCCGCAATCCTGGGATTGAACCTGATCATTCTCACAGAAATAAACGACGTTCCCGACGCATTTGCCAATGTCATCGATGTCACCGCACCCTTGACCGGGAAGGCTGTCGCAAGCTGCAACACCGGCAATTTCGGAACAGGTCGTTGGACATTGGGTCTTTTGGATGCGGTTGTCTGCAGAGCAAGTCAACAGGATGTCCTTATCACATTTGGTAAAACCGGCTGTACATCTGTTGTCGTCATCGTCTGAACAGGCAGTCGAGATACATGCAAGTGCGGCCAGGGAAATTAAAAACATTTTTTTCATTGTGATGTCTCCTATTTAAAGAGGGAAGGTGAAACACAAAAACTGAAAATGTTTACCAAGCAAATTGTATGCCAGGTTTTGGGGTGACGGTTAGCAGTGAGCAG
>JAGACY010000234.1 GCA_017613855.1 Pseudomonadota bacterium | reverse complement strand
TTAATAATTAATAATTAATAATTAATAATGGATAATTAATAATGGATTGCTGATAACGAAATGTAGTCTAAAGAACTTTAAGACTGAGTTCTTGATGATAAAAAGGCTGCAATCAGCCAAGATATCCCCATTATCCATTATGCATTATGCATTCAGATCCGTGGGTTACGCTTCGCTCACCCACGGTTATTTACTACGAATGTACCGCCCCTCCGGGGCGTACAGATCATTATGCATTCATCATTATCCATTATCCATTATCCATTCATCTACCGTCTTCCCATATCATTCTTGAGCCGTTGCAAAGCCTCCTGCTGCTGCAGTGCCTGGAATTCCTTTTCGATAGAAAGTTCCTCTTTGCTGGGGCCAAACAATTCGGCATCGGTAATACTTGACAGTTTAAAGGCATCCTCGCCAGTGGGTTGGTTGCTGACGAGACGTGCACTCTGTTTGAGGACAGCCTTTTGCTGCTGGATTTGATCTTTTTGCTGCAGGAGGGACATTTCCTGTGTTTTGGCCGATTGCAGGCTGATCATGGCCGAATTGACGAGATCATCGCGGTTGTTCTGGCGTGCCAGGTCGAGCCGGAGTTCCCATTTTTGAACTTCGCTGCTGGCAGTTTCGAGGGATTTGTCGATGTTCTTTTCGACGATGAGCAGGTTGGTATATTCTTTACGGATTTCTTCTTTGGAACGTGCGCCCATGCCCGGTGTGAGGAATGGTGCTGCGGGGGGCATCATGCCTGGTGCAGGCTGTGGCATTACCGGTGCAGGCTGCACCATGCCCGGTGCGGGTTGCACCATGCCCGGTGCAGGTTGTCCCATTGTCGGCTGCACCATGCCGGGGCGGGTTGCTGTGCGGCTTCGACGGGGGCGGGCTGTACCGGTGCGGATTGGGGCATCAGGAAATTTTGTCCTGCAGCGAGTGCGGGAATTTGGCCAATTGTTTCAAAGCCATCATCGCTTACGGTGCGGCGATTGGGATCGGGAACGAGCTCGGCTTTCTTGGCCAATGCCGCTTCGATGCCATCGGCACACAATTCAATACTCGCCAACTTCGCGATTTCCTGGGCGGATTTGCGCATGTTCTCGCGCAGATTGAGATCCGTAATGGGCTGAGCGAGAATCGCCGACAGTTTGTAAAGTTGCGGGGCAATCATAACGGCGCGTTCGTGCTCAAGGAAATTGATTCTGGCTGAGACGGTATTGCCTGCGACGTAAACCGTAGGAACACCGGCATTTTCGAGTAATTCCGAAAGCGATTCATCGACAGAGGCAACCGCAATGTCGGCCATGGCAATGTAGTCGGGCAGCGCACTGACTTTGCCGAACATGCGTGCATTGACGGCATATTGCTGAGCCTGTGAACGGAGGATATTGGCTTTTGTGGTATCGCCTCCGTGATAGAAGAAGACCTGCATCGGCATCTTGAGCAATGAAAGCTGTACCATGAGCGTTTGCAGCGATTCCTGAGGAAATCCGGTCGCCATAATGAGTACCACGGGGCCGTCGCTGCTGTTCAGATTAAAGTGTTTTTGGGCATCTTCGTGGCTCATGCCGGGACGGTCTTTGTCGAGTGCCAGATAGCCGCCTTCGAAAATGTGAGATGGATCCCAGTGAATGTATTCGAGATAGGGACGGAATGCATTATGGGGAATGACCATGGCGTCGAGAGCTGCTGGCTGCCATGTGTGATTGAGGGCTGTTTTGGAGAGGAATCCAATGCGTATGGCATCCCATCCAGCATCTTTAAGATGATCGGGAGAGGTGACGACGACGGCACGATCACTGGCTGCTACGGCGGCTGTCGTAGCTGCAGGGCCGATGGCGTCAAAACCGTCATTGGCTGGGGCTGCTTCTTTGGGCGCTTCCTGCGCATTTTCCGGTTTGGTTTCTTCAGTTTTTTTGCTATCCGGTTTGCTGACAAATGGCTCGACCATACCTTTGAGCATTTGCATACCCAAATTGGCGGCATCCAAAACGTTCTCTGCTACGGTTCCTGCCATATCACGAATGTCTTTGGCTGAACGGGTGATGTCCCGTACGAAACCATTGGCCTGGATCTTATGAATGGATACCCGGTGACCACGCCCTGCAAGCACATCTGCAAGTGCCTGTATTTCTGCTGTGCTGGCGGTAGTGTCATCGTAACGCAGTTCAATCTGATAGGATTTTTTTTCGTTCGCCATGTGTGTCTCCATTGGGTGCATATTCAATTGCGCTTTGCGCATACCAATACAGATCCTATATTACACGCAAATCATGTTCATGTAATCCATGTTTTCACTTTTCGCATGAGATGAAATCGGGTAAATGGTAACTTTTGGGATGAATGTATCCCTAAAAGTATGAAGGATATACCTTATACAGGAATGGTTCCATGATGGATTATAGCAATATCATTTTAGCCGCAGAACAACTCAATATTGGCGAGCTCATTCTCGATTCGACAGGCGTCGTGATGGCTGTGCTCGTCATTTTGGTGGCAATGAGCCTTGCCAGTTGGTTTATCATCGCCATGAAATTGATTTATCTGTCCAAAGCCCGCGGGCAGACCGATAAATTTCAGGACATTTTCTGGAAATCCAAACGCCTGGACAATACCTATAAAGAGGCCGAAAATCTCAAGAGTAGCCCGACGGCTCAGATGTTTCGTGCGGGGTATGTCGAATTGACAAAGCTTAAAAAAGGCGAAAAAGAGAAGGATAAAGAAGCTGAGGCCATCGAACTCTCTGGCATTGAGAATGTCGAACGTGCTCTGCGCCGAGCTTCTGTCGTCGAAACCACTTCGCTTGAGAAGAATCTTTCATTTTTGGCAACGACCGGGTCTACCGCACCTTTCATAGGCTTGTTTGGTACGGTTTGGGGCATCATGCATGCATTTGTCAACCTTTCGGGCAATGCTGCCGATATGGGTATTCAGACGGTCGCCGGCCCCATCGCCGAAGCTTTGATTGCAACGGCTATCGGCCTCGTTGCTGCTATTCCAAGTGTTATGGCGTACAACTACTGCAATCAGAAAATTAAGAATCTTCATGCCGATATGGAGAGCTTTTCGAACGATTTCCTCAACATCGTCAAACGACACTTCTTTAAGTAATGCACAATGAATAATTCATAATGAATAATTGGTCAGAAGATTAATGGGATAACCTAAAGATTATTGAGAACGCATTCATCATTATTCACTAGAAAACAGAAAGACATTTCCCTGAATTATTGTTGGTACCGACCTGGCACTTTTTTGGACTTTCATTAAAGAATGTGCATTTAAACACGATAAACATAAGAAAACGTAATGGTTTAGTTCGGAATGGGGGAGGGGCCCCATTTCGCACTGGTTGG
>JAGACY010000233.1 GCA_017613855.1 Pseudomonadota bacterium | reverse complement strand
GAAGGAGAGAGGTAGATGGTAAAAGCATAAGCATCCCGAAGCCACCCCGTTAATTCCTTATCCTGAGTCGCAACAAGCTTCTGAACATCATAAACCTGGCCTTTGGCCTCCAAAAGAGTCCCCTCACAAATTCGTCCGCAATACGAAAGGGTCCCGTCAACGGGAGACACCAAATCGTCACCCGACACAAGACGGGCATGTTCCTTTAATGGACGCGTAAAAAGCTCGTTGAGCGTTCGGCAATCCTTGAGCGGTAAAAGCGACTCTTCCATATTAAGCCTTGCGAAACTCGCAAAAGCTGAATTAACTGCATTTTGAATCGGAGCAGGAAAAGCATGCTCCGCCACTACCCCAAATGCCCTGCTTGCAATTGCTGACGGCAAAATATCCAATACTTTGTGGGCAAATCCCATGTTCGACTCCTAAAGGCATTATCCATGAACAACATGCCAATACTTGTTTCATAGTTTAATGCGAATTGACTGAGAGTGCAAATTCGTAGACTCTTCAAAAGCATTGACATCGTTCATTAAAAAACTTGGCTCTGTTGTACGAGACGGGAAGAGCCTGCAACAGGAATTTACATTCAAGCATATAGCTTATAGCTCTACCGAACGGGCACGGCACGATGCTTTACAGTTGAATGTCATGTCATTCAGAAGATTCCGACACGCTGACAGTGCAAAACCGGATCGTTGGCAGCCGGCCAATTATTGCGCGTTACAGCAATGTACAAGTACACGACGTCAAAAGGCTGCAAAACAATATAAAATTGTAAGTATAGCAATCAGATATCCAGCCTGTTCAAACGGATAATCGACTAGCATGCTCAGATACCTTTACAACCCTGTAAAAGCATGCTATAAGGGGTGAGTTGGTGTGTGTAGAGCCTGACACACATAAAGTCATTACCAGCAATGAACAGCGAGAATAAAGGTCATTGAGGGAGTCCGATATGCAGTTAAAGAATAAGTTTTTGGCAGTAGGTTGTATGGCAATTGCAACGGTGGCGCTTGTGATTGGCAGTGCATGTAATGAGCATGAGATTGAGCCTTTTGCAAAATCTCTGAGCTCAGGTAAAAAGCAAAGCACAAGCTCCGGATCTGCCCGAAAGGTCGATATTCTATTCGTGGTCGACGATTCCAGTTCAATGCGTGAAGAGCAAAAAAGCCTCGACGCAAACTTCGGTACATTCCTTAAGAAACTGGATGAAGCAGGTGCTGACTACCGTCTGGCCACAGTTTCGACGAGTTGGAACGGAACCGCCACAATGCCATTCGTGACAACAGCGCTTGACACCGGTAAAGACGTTTTAATGTCTGCCCCGGCCGAAGGTGACACAAATGAAGTCATCACCGAAGAAATGGTCAATCAGATTAAAGAAGACTGCCAAAAATATTTCAGCGGCGGTGGCCAGAATAAATCCAAAAAAGCCAAAGGCTGGATTGACTCAACCGACTTTGATTCATACGACGAGATCAAGAACATGTTCCGATGCGAAGCCATTCTCGGTATTCATGGTAGTGCAACGGAAAAAGGTCTTGCAACGATGAGAAGTGCACTCGCCGGTTCACGAGATATCAAGGATATTTCTGATATTGACTCAAACTTTAAACGACCTGGCTCCATTCTGACGATCGTCTTTGTCACCGACGAAAATGACTGCAGTGCACTCAGCGGCACCAACCTCGAACTTCATGCCTGCGAAAATCAGCGTAATATCACTGACAGCTGCGCAATGACCCGTGAAGACCGCGTCCGCGCAGATACATCCAATCCGGATATCACTTCAAGTGAACTCGTCCTGTCCGAAGGTCAGATACTTACTTATAATGATAAGCAAAAGACACTCCGTGAATGGTGCGTTCAGGGCGATCAGGAAGCGGCAGAGGCTTTACATGATTGCCTTGACAGAGGCGATGACTGCAGCGCATCTCCCTACATCCTTTGTCCTCCCGATGAAGAAGGCAAGGCCAACTGCGCCGATAAACTTGAGCCACGTAAAGCATTTTATGATTTCCTCATTGACTATGTCTCCGCTAGCAATGAAGCTTTCTACTATGCTGAAAATACCAGCTCCTTTGCAACACTGACAACGGCTCAGGAACACAAAGACCTCCTTACCTCCATGGCCAAATCCGATATCATCATTGCATCGATTATCAACCGTGACCAGGGCGTCCGTTATAACCAAAAATTGGCTGAAAACTGGTGTGGTATTGGTACACAGGGTTATCGCTATCAGCTCTTTGCTGAAATGTTTGATAACGACCCCATCTATGCACCCATCTGCTGCAAGAATGAGGAATTCTCCGCTGAATCAAAAGGCGATGTCTGCGACGCAAAAGCAAAAATCGGTGAAAACGGTAAGTTCGGTCCCGTGCTCGCAGCAATCGGTAAACGAATCGGTGAAGCCGTCAACACATTATGTGCCGATGCTGTCCCAGTTACATGTGAACCCGCACAGTGTACCGGTAATTCAAAATCCTGCCCATGCCTCCATGGATGCAGCGAACAAGGCTATTTCGCAAATACACCCAATGAATACCATGTTTGCAATGAGTTCCAGTTCCTCGTCGGAACGATCAACAAAGATGGTACCGGATACAACCAGTATAAAGAAGGTTCTGAATATACCATCAACTACGAGTCTGCCTATTGTAAGACACGTACCGGTGCACCAATTCAGATTAACATGATTAAAACTGAAGCCGGAAAAGAGCTCGTCTTTGAATATCCGAAACAGACGACGGGTGGTAATTAGTCGTTCATTCACTTTTAAGGCCGCACCATTAGGTGCGGCCTTTTTTTTTCAAAAAAAATCTTGCATCTGACCACGAAAATCCTTAATAACTCCTCTCGGAGGTGTGGCTGAGTGGTCGATAGCGGCGGTCTTGAAAACCGTTGAACCTTTACGGGTTCCGGGGGTTCGAATCCCTCTGCCTCCGCTCTTAAACCGGCATGTTATGTGTCGGTTTTTTTTTGCCCTTTGCACTTCCTGAAATCGATTCGAAATTGCACGCTCTGCGGCACATGAACGCATCGACGGTTCAATGTCACTTCTGAATGGACATTCTTATGGATATTATCAAACAAGCCTTTAGTGCCTCAAAGGAACAGCGGCGCCTAGCCTTCGAGCAATCTTTGCTGCTCACGGGAAAAGAACGCTTTAACTGTGTTGTTGCAATGCTTGCTACGCCCTACAAGGATATCCGTGAAGCCATTCTCGATAGTTGTACATCACTGGATATTCTCAGCTGGAAACCCGACTTAATCGAGTTCCTGAAATCATTTCAACCCCAAGACCACACGCTTCAGACACAAGGAATCCTCGTGCTCATGCAGCGTCTCGATGAAGATTTCCCGCCTGAATTCATCGAGTTTTATAAAAAATGCCTCAAATTACAGGATCCGGATATCCGGTATCAGGCTTTTTGCCTGGCTGAACTCCGAGAAGAATCATCCCAGGATTACCTCGATACCGTCCGCAGTTTTCTGCATTCCGATGATGAAGACTGCAGAATTGTGGCAATTCAGGCTCTGACGCGGCTTAAACCGGATTTTGCATTTTCTGAAATCGAACAATTAGCGCAATCTGCCGCTAATCTTGAGGCTTTTCATAGTCTGCTTGCACTCATCCGACTGGGCAATTGTGAACAGAGAACCACACATGTGGTTAAATTGTCGCAATATTTGGAAGATGAACGCTACTGTTTTGTCGCTGCACAATGCATGTTTGACTACGGGACACAGGAGAATATTCCTGCGCTTTTGCAAGTGGCAAAAAGCTTTTTTGCCGAGCCTACCAATCGCGTTATGGCTGCTGCCGCCGCCGCAAAACTCGGTTCCGATGAAGGAAAATCACTTTTGCAAAAATTTTCTCAATCTCGGCACGGCAATCCCAATTACGCTCGTGAGCTGCTTGAGAAACTCAATCAGCTCAGTTAGATGATTTGCGACTTCATCGGAAATCATGTATGCTATAAGTATCTGTCTCTTCTTTGAGTAATCGATTACTCGACAGCCATTGGAGGAAATTCATATGAGAAAGAGCTTAGTTACCATTCTTGCCATTGTTTTTGCCACTACATGCGGCACGTCTGTTCTGCTCACTTCGGACATTGCCAATGCTGCACCACCGAGCAAAGCTGCAAAATCGGATGCTAAACCAAGCCTGAACAGCGTTTTAGGATCGCTGAAATGGGGGATGTCCGCCGATAAGGCCAAATCCATCATTGCTGATAAAATCATGGGCGATTTCCGTACAAAATCCGAAGGCAACTCCGACCTCTCCTATGTCGACAAACTCCGCAGACAACATACGGATCGCGTCGAAAACATGCAGAAATCACTCATCAATCTGAGCCGTGACAATTCTGCAAGCATGGGTGTTTCCATCATCGGCGAAGAATTTATGCCCGATGCCGGTGAATCCGTCCTCACTTCACGTGAAGATAATGCAACAAAATACTATTTCTTCAAGAGCGACAAACTTTACAAAGTTGCCGTCGTCTATGATTCAGCCTATCTCGGCCCGGTCGCTTTCGATACCTTCTGTGCCACTACAGAAAAGAAATACGGCAAAGCCAACAATGAAGTATGGGATGATGACGGCAACTTCCTCGCAGCCATCTGGGCCGAAGGCGACACCAAACTGACCGTCAAAAATAAATATGCTGCCTTTAACACCGTTCTGATGGTCTTCGCACAGGATTCCGTCGAAAAAGAACTGGCAGCAAAACACAAGGAATATGCCGCCTCTCTCAACCAGGGTCCCGAAGTCAGCTCCGCAATCGATGCTTTGACCGCCGACAGTGGTGACGGCGACACGAGCAGCGTCGACGCCATGCTCGGAAAAACTACAAAAGTTGACCTTCTCGCCGGTCTTTCTCAGGATGATATCGATATCATCAACGGTGTAACCACCGAGAAAGAAATCGAAAAGAAGAAAAAAGCTAAAGCCAAAAAAGCTGCCAAAGATCACAAGAAAGACGCCAAAGCCAAAGCCGGACTGGAAATTTTCTAATTCCCGTCTGACATACTGCGGCTAAACAAGTACCGGCCTTTAAAAGGCCGGTTTTTTTGTGTCTGCTTCCATACAAAGATGCGCGGCGTATGGGCCAGGCAAACGACGTTT
>JAGACY010000232.1 GCA_017613855.1 Pseudomonadota bacterium | reverse complement strand
TTCGCGAAGGCCGTTAGGCCTGAGCAAATCCGTTTGTTAAAAAAGTTAAATACATTCGCGAAGGCCGTTAGGCCTGAGCAAATCCGTTTGTCAAAAAATGCGCTACTCCATCCTCTCGTCATCGTCATCCGAGAGGAGCGTGCCGGCATCATCGAGATCGTCGTCACCGAAATCGACATCGGGCAGATCGCCATCCTCATCGATATCATCGTAAGAAGGCTTGCTATTTTCCTTGGGAATCGCATCGCCGTTCGAATCGAGCTCGACGGACTGATCGCGGAATTCGCGCCCCCAGTCCTCGACGGGCACTTCCTGAATCGCAGGGAAATCGGTCTGGCTGGCATCATCCGCAGAACCACCATTCTTAATGCGCATGACCTCATCATATAAACGCGATGCGGCCAATTCCTGAACGAGAACATTGTAACGTCGAGTGGGCTGCCAGGCTTCTTTGCCGGCGTAGCGCGTCTCGGTAAAGCAACCAAATTCCTTGAGGCGTTCGAGATTGTAACGTATGATGCGCAGCGTCGACGATCGGGATTCGCGGCCATCCTCGGTTTTGCGCGAAGCGAGTGTGTTGTCATAGACGCGCCAGGCATCGTAAAGCCCCGTGCGAATATCGTCCATATTCGGGTCAACTTCGGCGAATTCTTCTTTAAGCCGCGCACAAATTGAGCGCAAAGAATCGTCAATTTCGTCGACCGTGACAGGCGGACGCGGACGGTTGATATCATCCTCAAGATCGCGGGCACGCGGAAACACAGTCGCAGCAATGGTAATCTCGACCAGACCATCCAAAAGGCGGGCATCCGCAGAGGAATTGCTCGGACGCAATTCGGAAGATTTCATCCAGAAAACGCTGCCTTCACGCGGACTGAGCACAATGCCGTGTTCACTGACATTGAGCACATAAAGCCCAAGGCCATCGCTCATTTCGGCGACCACATCGCGAAATTCACTGCGATTGAGATATTCGCGAATCAATTCGCGGTATTCGGCATTCTGAATGGGACGAACGCGCGGCTGAAGTCCCCATTGCAAAAGGGCTGCGGCGCGAAATACATCGGTTAATTCCATGGACATGCGATGGTTCCTTAATTCGGAATTCGGAATTCGGAATTCGGAATTATGCAAGCATTTTCAAGGTATTTTCTAAAGCGTATCGTTTTTTTTAGCTTCAGAGACTCACTTTGATTTGATTACATTCAATTCCGCATTCCGCATTCCGCATTCCGCATTATTCATAAGGTGAGAGCCAGACTTCATCACCGTAGTACTCGGGATCGATGAGGAGTGTATTGGCTTTTTCGACGTGAATCATGGGCTTTTCGGTGCTTTCGACATCGTAATGCTGCATGACGAGGAGAACAATAATATCGCACTGTGCCCTCGTAAAACGCTGGGCACGTGCATACGCGAGCAAGTCGCTGAGCGTCGTCGGTTTGACAATGCTCCGCAGGAGATGCTCGACAATGGCGCGGTCTTCTTCGGAATAGCGCGACAAATCCATGGCGACTTGCTGCGCTTCGATGGGCTCGATATCGATCCAGTCGCGCCGCTGCTGGCGCTTAGGACGCAAAAGCCCGTCAAACAAGAAGCACAACGAAACCTGAGCCGGAATTCGCGGTGCCATCAGATGCGGCAAAGTTCTGTCGATGACTTCGAGTACATCATTGACCCCCATTGACATAAGCGGCTCGACGACTTCGCGCATGAGCTCGGGCATGGTCGAATTGTGTTCGGACACAAATGCCTGCTGTGCCTGGCTGTCGAGGAATGTTGCACGCGCAGTCATGAGTTCACGCTGCAAGACCGTGTGTGTTTCGACACAATACTGAATGGCTGCCACGACGCGCGCCACCGCCAGACTCTCGGGTGTCCCTGGTGTCAATGATTCGAGACGCTCACTCGCCGTTAATATAATGTTGCGCTCGACATCGAGACGCGCCTCGAGATGGCTCATGGCCTCGGAAATCAGCTTCGGAGCTTTTTCTGCCCAGTCGACGCGCGAAATATCGCGCTGCGTATCGCGCAGCATCTTGCGCAGACGGTCGCAGTACAATCGCGACTGGCGCACCGCATAATGCGCATTTCGACGTGCTTCGTCGAATTTCCCGCGGCACATCTGCGAATGCACGATGGCTTCGGTTGCAGCCTGACTATCCTCGAGGTCGAGCTCCAATGCATTAAAATAGAGGTTGACCGCTTCGTTGGTCAATCGCATGACCGTCGAACCATCCAGACCAAATGCATCCTGTATCAGCCTGAACTCGAGCTGACGCTCGCTGACAGCGCCCGTTGCGTCGATATCGGTATAAGGCAGTTTAAAGGGACGGCGCGCATCGCCATCGTTGCGCATCGCCGCCAAAACGCGGTCGACAATCTGAACATGCCGCGCCACATCGGGCAAAAGGCCCGCCCGGCGGTCCATCCCATCGAGCAGCTGCGCCAGCGAAAAATCAATATATTCACGGTCTGCCTCGACTTCCATACCCATGCGTTCCGCGACGATATCCATAATCTTGAGCGCAATCGTCAGCGTATCATAGTGACGAAACGCCTCATCGCGGCGTGAATCCGCCTGGCTCAGCTGAAACAGCGGATAAGCATGAAGTAAAACGCGCAGCCGCTTGACGAGTGAGCCATTCCGTAACTCATCGCTCGTGACCGGCGCGTCATCGGGCAATTGACTAAATAAATCCATCTACTCTACCATCCTTTTGCAGAGTTCACAAAAAACCATGCTTTCATACCCCAAGTGGGATTGTGATTGCAAGCGAGAATGGCAATGAGTGTGGAATGTAGAAATTCTTTACTTGGTGCGCCGTCTATGCCGTCCTGCGGCCGGCATACGACGCGCGATTCGGGCTATCGCGCCTTAGCGCGATACGCCCGAATCATGATTTGAAGAGGATGCGCATCACCCCTCAAAAACAGAAGCCTAAGGGTTGATGATTTTTATAATAACAACAATGTAGTTTTGTATAATATGAAATAATACAAATTATCGATGCAAGACAAATCGCATATAAATAACAATATTTGGATAAATTTTGCTCATCATGACATTACTACTCAGCTGGTGGCCAATCTGATATCTAACTAGAATTCATTCTTATTTAACATTTTCGCCTGCGCGGCGGGCGGCAGGGGGCGTTCGATTGTGAACGCCCCCTACAACCCCCGCACGCTTTTTTATGCCCATCTCATGCCCATAGGTACCCGCCCGTCTCACCATCCTGGCTCGACGGTCGGCAGCCGACATCGTGTCGTCTGTATAAGGGCACAGTGAGCAAATCAAATGCGCAAGTTGGAGTGCCAATAAATGCGGGAAACGAAGCACATTTAGTATTGTGAAGTGAAAGCACTTTGGCAGGCGGCCGGGGCAGCACCCCGGCTAAGTAGTAACATCATTATTCTTTCGAATTGGAATCCTTATCTTCTGATGAAACAACAGTATCCTCCTCATTATTCGGGGATACTATTTCTGATTGCTCTGCCCCGGAATCATTATTTGCGACGTCATCCGTTTGTTCTTTTTGTGCAAACTCCCCACGTTCTATTTCATAATGATCATTTTGATTTGCATATTTGCTGCAATACTCGCGATCAGCATCCCATTCGGCTTTAAACTGAACGCGTTCACGTTCAACATCTTCTGCCGTTTTGTCCCAGGGGTTATTTTCGAGTTTGATGACAAAATCGGCAATGTCCGCACTTTTTCGGCTAATCCTGCTGTACAGACTCGTATTTTTAGGTTCCGGATTTGGCTGAATAATCGTGCGTTTCCAGGGATCTACCTTGTCGAGATTGTGATAAGCCTCGACATCGCCCGGCAGATCCTTATTGGCTATGCGCCTGAGAATATAGGTTTGGATAATTGAAATCAGAATGGCCGACAACGGCACGCCGATGATCATGCCCAGGAAGCCGAACAACCCGCCGCCAATGAGAATAGCCACCAGGACCATAAAACTCGACACGCCCACGGAATTGCCCAAAATTTTCGGGCCGAGCAAATTGCCGTCGAACTGCTGCAAAACCAGAACAAAGATGACAAAATACAATGCATCGATAGGCGCGACGCACCAAATCAGGATGGCCGAAGGAATGGCACCGATAAATGGCCCAAAAAAGGGAATGATATTCGTAACACCAACGACAACCGAAATCAGCAATGCATAGGGCAGATTCATAATGACTGCACCAATGTAGCAAATGACACCGATAATCGCCGAATCGATGATTTTGCCGATTAAAAAGCCGCCGAATTTTTCATCGATGAATCGCAGATTTTTTAATATCTGATTGGATGTAGCGACATTAAAAAGCGCGTAAACTATACGCCGAAACCGGGCAATGATCGAATCCTGCGAAACCATCACATAAACAGAAACGATGAGCCCAAGTAGTAGGTTTTTAAAGAAAACCAGAATATCGACGACGCTGCTCGTTACTTTAGAAATCAGGCTGTTGAACTGTGGCGAGAACTGCCCCGAAATCCAATCCTGAGCCGTGACCAGCATGTTGGCCATGAATTCCTTGGTCGATTCATTAAACCCATGTTCCTGCACAAAATTGTTGTACCAGTTCTGGATGTTGGATGCATAAGTAGGGACATTGGCAATGATGTTCTGAATGCTCGTAATGAGTTCCGGCAATAGCAGTGCAAACAAGGCATAGACAATGAGCAGCATGAACAGCAAAGCCAGAATGGCACTCGAAAGCCGGGTCACTCGCAAAGCCTTTTTGCCTGGCTTTTTTTTACGCTTTGCATACACCTTTAAGATGAGATTCTCGATGACATGCATCGGGGGATTGAGAATATAGGCGATCACAAAGCCGTATATGATTGGGCTCAATACCGCAAATAATTTAGAGATCCCCGCGCCGACGACATCGGAACGAAACAACAGAAAATACAGGAAAAGCGCCCCGGCCAAAACCGCAAAAGCCCAAATGGCAATGCGCTTTATTTTCCCCTGAAGATGATCTTCCAAAGCAACCCCCTCAAATGAACAGGTTGAAAGAACCGGTTCCAAAACCGACTACCCTTTATAAAATACCATAGCATGATGACACTGGGTAGTGTGTTTTGCCCTGTCCTTAAGTTACGGTTCATTCGGGGCGCTGCCCCGTCTCTGCCTTAGAATGCAAAGATTATGTGCAAATCCGGTTCGAGAATAATGGCACCGTGCCTTGTATTGTCTCCAGAGCTGGTAGCAAACAAGGTATAAAGCCCAATGCCCCAGCCCACTTTGCTCGAAGACCCCCCAAAGAAATCGAGGCTCAATCCTAATAACCCAGCCAATGCAACCGAACTGTGTTCTACTTCCCAATCAAAGAAATAAAGCGGTTGATGTGGATCATCTTTGCTGCCATTGCCATAGGCCATGCCAATGCCTGCATCCAGTCCAAAAATAACCCGAGCCTGATACTGAATTTCACAACGCGCATAAAGAATGGTCGCCCCGATGAACTGTGGGTTGTAATCGACAGAATCGCTCAAATAGAAACCACCGCCTAAATCCTGCCTTAAACCGCCGCCAAAGCCCCAGTCGGTACTGACGCTACCAGCAGAGCCGAGCAAAGCAATGACAGCAAAGTCGATTCGCCCTCCTACATATCCAAGTGTTTCTTCATCTTTTCTACCCGCCCAGTAATTCGTATTGCCAGACAACTCATCGAATATCACTCCGCCCTGGATACCAACAGTCAAGCGAAATTCACG
>JAGACY010000231.1 GCA_017613855.1 Pseudomonadota bacterium | reverse complement strand
GCAGCCTGGTAGCGCGCTTGCATGGGGTGCAAGAGGTCGCAAGTTCAAATCCTGTCGCCCCGATTGGCCTAAAGTGATTTCACTTTAGGCTTTTTTTTTATTCTTCGTTCAAATATGCTATATATACTCGGGTATGTTCGGAGAGGAAGCGACATCTTCACCCAATTTGAGGAGTTTCATTATGCATCGATTTTTACTTGGTATTGCAGCACTTTCGGCATTGACAATCCTTGCAAGCTGCGGTTCATCGAATCAAAATACAACGACCAAAACCGCCGCTGACGAAGCCGCTGAATCCGCAAATAATGAAGTAGACTGCGATGCCTTTATGCAACAGCTGGCAGACAGTTGTTTCGCCGTCATTGCTTTCGAAGAAGACGGAATTACGCCGCTTCACATGACAGACGATAATGGCAATGATCTCGGAGAAGTCGATCAGTATTGGGCAGCCTCCTATTGTGAATGCTATGCACAGCTGGCTTTCCAGACCTTTGGCTGCTCCACCGTCGTTTCTCACGAAAAACTCGACGATGATGCCTATGCTTCGACGTATGCACCCATCGTTTCGGCATGCTCGACATACGACAAATCACAGCAGAGTGAAGAAGTATCTGCTGATGAAGAAGCACCTGCTGCCGAAGAGACGCCCGCTGACGAAGAAGCACCTGCTGACGAAGAAGCGACCGCCGAATAATACGAATGAAACGCCCTGATATGCGGATTTTTGATGCACTTTCGGGAATCGTCCCGAAAGATGCCATCCTCCGGGATGTCTCCATTGGCATTTTCTGGACTTATGTCCGGACACAATATGGAAGTGCAATTTCGGCTTCGGCACACCGCTGGTGTGAAGATCCCCCCGGAGCCATCATTCCCCGTGCCGGTAATCTTGAGGGAATGCCTGTCTCTGCACTCTTTTCCCTCTATGACAGTGAATCTCTCACGGCACGATCACTTGCCAATGCTGCTGTTTCTGCGTCTTTTCCTGCCAGCCAAATGACGGGGCAAATTTTCCCAGGAAAAGCGCAAACACTGCTCGAAACCTTGTGCCAAGCAAAACCAAGGCACATTGCACTCATCGGACATTTTCATTTTGCCGATGAATTGCGCGCATTCGGACATCAACTCGACATCTATGAACTCGACGGCCGATGCGAACCAGGAGACCGCCCGAGTTCTCAGATCCCGCAATATCTGCCAGATGCCGATATCGTCGTCATGACATCTTCGACCATGATTACCCATGCCACCGAGCAGATCCTGGATTCATGCCGCCCCGATGCCTTCAAAATGATCGTCGGCCCAACCGTCCCCCTTCACCCCATCCTATGGGATTATGGGTTCGATGCCGTCTGCGGTTCGATCATCCACGATGATGCCCAGGTCTCTGCCACCGCACGTCAGGGAGGCAACCATAAGCAAATGACCGGTGCTGAAAAATTGAATTTCATAAGACCGGGAACTGAATTCATGCGGAATGCGGAATTGTTTTCTAATGCGCAATTCGCAATGCGCAATTGAATCACAAAACCTGTGTTTCACTCTTAAACTCATAATCAGCAATTATTCACGTACACAAAAACATAATCATTGCTTTTCTTTAGGAAGGGGGTGTGGGGGAAAACTTTTCTTTTGGCACAAAAGAAAGGGTTTCCCCCACCACAAACAAAAAGGACAAATCATGGATAAAAAAGCAGAAATCGCCATCATCGGCGGCAGTGGCCTGAGTGAAATCGAGGGCATGCACGTCCTCGAAGAAATCGACATGGATACCCCCTTTGGGAAACCGAGCGATCGCATTACAATTGCCGAGTACTCGGGACGCCGCGTGGCTTTTCTGCCGCGCCACGGCCACGGCCATCGCATTCCGCCAACGCATGTCCCGTACGCAGCCAATATCTGGGCACTCAAAAAGCTCGGTGTCTTCTGGGTCATTACCTTCTCGGCCGTCGGCAGCCTCAACATCGACATCGCCCCCGAGCATTTCTGCATTCCCGATCAGATCATCGATCGCACGCGCCATCGCAAAGACACGTTCTTTGACGATATCGTTGCCCACGTTTCGTTTGCCTATCCCTTTAACGAGCAGCTGCGCCAGATTCTCACGGCAGCATGCCGCGCCGAAGGCGTCACAACGCATGATCACGGAACCTATGTCTGCATGGAAGGCCCCGCATTTTCGACCAAGGCCGAGAGCAATCTCTACCGCTCATGGCACGCCGATCTCGTCGGAATGACTGCCATCCCTGAAGCGAAACTCGCCATTGAAGCAGAAATGGCCTATGCCACCGTCTGCCAGGCAACCGATTATGACTGCTGGCTCGATCAGGCCGTAACCGTCGAAGAAGTCGTCACCCACATGAAAAACAACGTCGCGAATGTCCATAAAGTCATTCAGCGACTCATACCGATGATTCCCCTGGGAACCGAGAAGGACAATCCCGCCTCATCGGCACTGGCTCTTGCGCTGATTACCGACCCGGCGAGAATTACGGCAGCCCACAAGGAAAAATACGAACTGCTCCTTGGCAAATATGTCGATTTCGAAGGACACCGCAAAGCATAATGGATACACGGGAATCTGCCGCACTTGAGCGACGTCCGCAAGTCATGACGTCACTCGAAAGCAGTTACAATCGCCGCCCCCGATGCTGGCAGAATATTTCTCATGCGGAATGGGATTCCTGGCAGTGGCAATGGCATCATCGACTGTTTTCGGTCGAAGACATTGCCCGTGCCATTGACCTTGCCCCCGATGAAATGCAGGCAATACGCGAGATTGCGCCGTTTTTTTCGGCTGCTGTGAGCCCGCATTATGTATCGCTCATCCGTCCGGAACTTGGCCCGAACTGCCCCATTCGCAAGCAATGTATTCCCACGCTTCGTGAACTTGAACAGCATCAGGAACTGCTGGCCGACCCACTCGGGGAGCATCGCCATACCGTCACATCATGCAGTTTTCGGCGTTATCCTGATCGGATGCTCATTTATACCACGCACGAATGTGCGATGCGCTGCCGCCACTGCACGCGCCGAAGCCGTGTCGGCCTCAATGAACATATTTCAGACGAAGCGATTGCCGACGCCATTCGCCACATCCGGGAGAACCAAAACATCCGCGATGTGCTGATTTCAGGCGGTGATCCGCTCAGTCTCGCCAATCACACAATTGGCCGCATCCTCACAGATCTGCGCGCGATCCCGCATCTGGATGTCATTCGCCTGTGTACGCGCATGCCCTGCACGCTTCCGCAGCGGCTGAATGACCCGGAACTCCTCGATATTCTGCAGCAGAATGCCCCCATTTACGTCAATACGCAGTTTAACCATCCTTTCGAAATGACCGTCGAATCGGCCAAAGCGTTCAAGATTCTCCGCATGGCAGGCTGCATTTTGGGCAACCAAAGCGTACTGCTCAAAGGCATCAATGATGATGGCGCCACCATCGAAAGACTCAACCGAGCGCTTCTTCGCGAAGGCTGCCGGCCTTACTATCTTTTCTTATGCGATGTTGCCCAGGGAACACAGCATTTTCGAACCTCCATACAATGCGGTCTCGATATCATGCAGCACCTACGCGGCCGCGTCTCGGGGCTGGCAATTCCCCATTTCGTCATTGATTTGCCCGACGGCTATGGCAAAGTCGATCTTTGCCCGCAAAATATGAAAACAACCCAGGACGGCACGATGCATCTTTGCAATTGGTTCGGTGCTGACGTCGAATACCGCGATCCCGAATGATCGCCAATCAAAGCGGCGTATTGCCAGCGGCAATAGCCGCGCGGGGGGAGCGGCGTATTGCCAACGGCAAAAGCCGCGCGGGGGGAGCGGCGCATTGCCAACGGCAAAAGCCGCGCGGGGGGCGTCCCCCCAAATC
>JAGACY010000230.1 GCA_017613855.1 Pseudomonadota bacterium | reverse complement strand
TGAGCATGAATCTGGCACTGATGGCATCGGGTGATAAAGCGAGAGACAGTTCGAGCGGATGGATGGCCTCATCGTAGTTCTTAAGCTGCCACAGGTAGAGGTAGGCAACCGTAAGTGAACAAGCGCTTTTGGTGGATTGTGTTAACGGATTGGTCGCAAAATCCTGAATAAGCGTTACGAGTTTTTCGAGCTGAACGGTCGTGCCATAGAGCATGGTCAGCAAAAAGACCGAAGGCATATAATTCGGATCATTGGATACTGCCATTTCCAGAATCGAAATAGCCTGCTTGGGTTCTTTAAAAAGCGTCAGTGCTTTGAGCGCAACTTTAAAGAAATACCTGGCTCTGATTTTGGGCTGCGGTATCCGCTGAGCTTTATCCATCGAGAGTTCATAAAATGCCGCCAGATTTCCGGTTCTTCTGTAAATATTGGCAAGTTTCGTCCAAATCAGTTCATTATCGGGAGCGAGTGTCAGAATCTGCTCATAACAAGCGACGGCAGCATTGGTATCGCACAGTACCTGTTCCTGAATCGTTGCCATATCGAAAAGTGTTTGGATTTTGTCTTCGTTCTTTTTCTCGATGACGAGCAATTCTTTAAGAACAGCGATGACCTCCTTCCAGCTTTTCATTTCGCGGAGAACATCCAGCAATTCACGATAAACGGCAATGGCCTTTGGATTCTCTTCTTTTGCCTGATAGAGGAAAGCCGTGGCATACTGAGGTTTATTCAGCTTGTACCTGCAGATGTTTGCAATTCTCAGAAGTACGGAGCAGCGTTCCGTCGGAGAAGTGGATGTATTCTTCTCAATGAGCAGCATTTCAATGAGGAATTTCCAATTCTTCGTCTTTTGAGCCAATCTCTGCAGTGATGAAATGGCATGAATATCATCCGGAAAGATTTCACGGTACTGTTTGTAATAAGAGATGGCATTTTCGGGCTGCATCAAGGAGTAATCATAAATACACGCGAGTGTATATAAGATGGAAGCTCTCATTCTGGCATCGAGTACGATGTCGAGCCGTGCCCGATAGATGGCAGCCACACCTTCGTAGTCGTTGCGAGCCCTTAAAATGGATTCCAGGTAGTCGAAAGCAGTTCTCTGATTGGGATCGAGTGCCAATGCACTTCTAAAATTTTGTTCTGCTTCTTCGAGTTTTTTAAGTACATCGTAATAATAACACCCGAGTGAAGCGTAGCGTGTCGCCGCTTCTTCGGTATTCGAGATATTGGCGATTCTCCGGGAGAAGCGCATGGTTTCGTCAATACGCCCATCACGCTTAAGCAGTGTCAGATAATACTCGAGAATGAGCCGATCCTGAGTCATATCCTGAACGACAGGTGTCAGCACTTCGAGAGCCGCAGACGGAGATTTACCGTTGATATCGCGGTTGATGGCCTGCATGAGTATGAGCGTGCGCTGATCTTTTGGATTTTCATTAACTTCAATCAGCTTTGCAATAACTTCATCGTAAAACTGCCACTTTGCAGAATCATCCGCATAATTGTCGAGCTCAAGCTCCAGTGGGATTTTGTCACTTCCCACAAGTTTATAAGCGCGCTCATAAGCTTTATTGGAGGAAGTGATATCCGCCAGACAATCCATGGCGATACTTCCGGCAAGCAGCAGCATCGAGTGGCTGAGCGCCTTGTCTTTCGAAGCATCGACAAAATCGATAGATCGTTTATAAATCGACTGCCAGTCTTCCAGTCGGATGAGTATCGACATAATGTGCTGATAAGCATAGAGGGATGCCGGTTCTACGTCGAGAGCCCTCAAATAATGCGATAATCCGGCAGAATGACTTGGCCTTAGGCTGGTTTCGATATCCCCTTTGATGCAGTTCAGTGCCGACTGCATGGCAACATCATCTGTCAGCGGAATGAGGTGCTCAAGTGTATTGCAGCATTCTTCGAACTTTCCTTCAAAGAGCAGGATATACGCCAGAGAATAGACCGGAGACGGATTTTGGGGTGTCAGGGCGATCGCCCTATAGAGCATATTGGCAGCTTCTTCGTATTGTTCACCATGGACAAAATAGGTAATGAGTGCACATTCCTCGAGCAATGCCGACTGTTCAAATGCCGAAATATTGGTATCAATTTCGGACTGAAGCAAAGTCGTAACATCGCGCATTTTATTGTAAGCCCTGGCAATTCGCCTCAGCTCATGGATCGCAGTGCGACTGAAGTGATTGGCTTTGAGCGCCTTTAAATAGCGGACATAAGCCAGTTTTTCATGACCAGTGTGTTCGAGAATTCTGGCGATGGCCAGTTGAATGGTGCATTCACGCACCCCATCCCGCGTTGTTGCACTGCGGATTTCATCATCATAACCATCGATAATGCTCTGAAGATCCTCTGGAAGATTTTCGTCTTTTTCGAGGCCGGTATTATCAATCAAATCCCCATCCAAAGGTTCATCATCTTCATCCAGATCTGAAAATAGCTTTGGATTGCTGAAATGCGTCGGCAGAATCGTGGCCCCCGTCTTGCCCGAAAGCCAGTCTTCAGGAAGTGTGTTATCGACATTCTCTCCATCTTCCACAGAAGATGGGTAATCTTCCGGCCTTGGCTTAATGGCCTGATTGACATCGCCAAAGATAGGCGTCTCTCCCTGCGGCTGCTCAGAAAAGACATCGGAGGATGATGAGAGATTACCATCATCCAGAACAGGCAAAGGTGGCTGTGAAACGGGCGACTGAACCCGGTTTTTCGGAGGCTGGTTTGCCTGTGCCTTTGAAAATGGGAAGACCGACCCGCCCGGATTTGATGTATTTCTGGGAGATGATTTGGCAAAAGCCGATGGGTTGGCAGAAGCCGATGGGTCTGATGCCGGAGTTGGAGGCGGAAGAAGCGAATTCTGAGGACTCGACAAATTTCTCAAAGAAGATTTGGCAAACGGCGGCGGATTACTTGTTCCGGCCTGTTCCGACGCCGCATTCGAAGACGACTGCTGCGAATTGTCCGGACTCGACGGTTTCTTCGAATTCGCCTTGCCAAAAGGAAGGAGCAATGCAGCCGGTTTGGATTGATTTCTCGGAGAAGATTTTGAAAATGCAGAGATCGACGGATTTGCCGAAGCCTGTGCGGACTCATCCAAAAAATCAAAGTCTGACGAATCCAACTCACTTGGTGAGAAGATCTCATCCGCACTGGACGACAAAATTTCTTCCAAGGAAGAAGCTTCTGCTTCAGAGAGCATCTTGGGAGACATTTTGCCTTTCGAAGACACCGATGACACCTCCGATTCCTGTTTCTCCGCTCCAGCCTGTTCAGCAAAAGGAGAACGCAATGCCATCCGCTTCAAATCATCCGGCGTGTCTTTTTTACGTGTCCCCGATTTAAGCGACGACGGCACTACCATTGGCGAGGTTTTGTTACTATCAGAGACCTGAACCTCATGAGATGCTTTTTTCTGGTCTTCATTGCTTTCTGAAGCCTGAGATTTTGCCTTGGTATTAAAAGGACGAATCGTCTGTTTTCTGTTGAGCGAACGCACCGGCAGCCGGCTGGTGCTGTTCGAATCTTCTTTGGAATGCACCTCCTTCGAAGCAGATTCCTCCGAAGCCATAGCTTCATTAGTGGATGAAGATTTAGGAAAGTTCTGAGGTTTAGAATGCTTAGAGTCTGTCATCGTGCACTCCTGGAAGGCAAAAATCACGCAGGGATCATATTATGATCTCTATGGATTCGCAACGTTTAGAGCATTTTTTTTTGTTCGCCTCCTTGCCTTCGGCTGCGTCTGCGTTTCGGCCTATGCTTGCGCATACGGCCTTTGTTTCGGCCTATGCTTGCGCATACGGCCGATTGAATGCGGAATGCGGAATGCGGAATGCGGAATGCGGAATGCGGAATGCGGAATGCGGAATGCGGAATTAAAAACGAATTCCTAATTCCGAATTCCTAATTCCGAATTATTGTGATATGAGGCGCTATTTTTTTTGAGGTGTTTGTGCGGTCTTTAGACTGCTCGCAATAATCAAGAAAAACAAGGAACAATCGATGATCGATAAAAGCTACAACCCGACTCAGGTCGAGTCGAGATGGTATAAATTCTGGGTAGAAAAAGGTTATTTCAAAGCGAATGAGAAGTCGGACAAACCGCCTTTTTGCATTGTCATTCCTCCTCCCAATGTGACAGGAAAACTTCACATGGGACACGCGTTGTTCGTGACCATTCAGGATCTGCTTACGCGTTACAAGCGCATGCAGGGTTTTGAAGCCCTGTGGCTGCCCGGTACGGATCACGCGGGCATTGCAACCCAGGTCATGGTCGAGCGCCAGCTGGCCAAAGAAGGTAAAACGCGCCTGGAACTTGGACGTGAAGCATTTTTGGAGCGTGTCTGGGCATGGAAACGCGAGAAAGGCTCCAACATCATTGAACAGCTCAAAATTTTGGGTGCCTCATGCGACTGGGATCGCGAGCGATTCACCATGGATGAAGGTCTGAGCCGTGCAGTTCGTGAAGTATTTGTCCGTCTTTATGAAGAAGGGCTCATTTATCGTGATGAACGCCTCGTCAACTGGGATCCCATAGCCAAGACCGTTTTGAGTGATCTCGAAATCGATCAAAAACAGGAACCCGGCCATTTGTGGCACATCCGCTACGATTTTGTCGATGGCAGCGGTTCTGTGACAGTATCGACGACGCGCCCCGAGACCATGTTTGGTGATACCGCCGTTGCCGTTCATCCTGATGACGAACGTTACAAAGGGCTTGTTGGCAAGATGCTCCGTCTGCCCCTGACAGACCGTGAAATACCGCTCATTGCAGACCCAGAAGCTGCCGATATGGCCTTTGGTACCGGTGCTGTCAAAATTACGCCGGCACACGATTTTAACGATTTCGAGACTGGCAAACGCAACAATCTGCCCAGGATTCAGGTCATCGGCATAGATGCATGCATGCTCGACACCGTGCCCGAAAAATATCGTGGATTGACGCGCGAAAAGTGCCGCGAGGTCGTCGTCGAAGATCTCAAAGCCACCGGCAATCTGATTAAGATCGAAGATTATACGCACATGCCTTCGCGCAGCCAGCGTTCCGGTGCACTCGTCGAACCGCTTTTGCTTCCGCAGTGGTGGGTCAATGCCAAAGTGCTGGCCAAACCCGCGATCGAAGCCGTCGAGAGTGGCAAAACCCGCATGACGCCCGTCCTCTGGGAAAAGACATTTTTCAATTGGATGAACAATATCCGCGATTGGTGTATTTCCCGTCAGTTATGGTGGGGCCATCAGATTCCCGCCTGGTATTGCGAAGAATGTTCAAAAGGTCATATTCATTATATAAACAATCCCGGCCAGAAAGATCCCGATCTGCGCATCGATGCGCATGCCAAACCGATTGTCGCCAAATCACGCCCCGAAAAATGTCCGGTTTGCGGTTCAACCCATCTGATTCAGGAACCGGATGTGCTTGACACCTGGTTCAGCTCTGGCCTTTGGCCGTTCTCGACGATGGGCTGGCCCGATCAGACCGATACCCTCAAGAAATTCTATCCCACGAGCGTGATGGAAACCGCAGCGGATATTATCTTCTTCTGGGTTGCCCGCATGATGATGTTCGGCATTCATTTTATGGGCGAAACCCCATTCAAGGACGTATATTTCCATGCACTCGTGCGCGACAAAGCCGGGCAAAAAATGTCCAAAACCAAAGGCAATGTCATCGATCCTTTGCTTCTGATTTACGGCTGCAACCCTCAAAGTGTCCCCGATGATGAAAAAGCCGCATCACAGCAGCTCTTTGATGACTATCCCGATGGCATTGACCCACAGGGTGCGGATGCCCTCCGCTTCTCCCTGACCATGCTCGCTGCACAGGGCCGCGACGTGCGCCTGGATATCAAACGTATCGAGGGTTATCGTGCATTTTTAAACAAAGTATGGCAAGCCTCGCGATTCGTCATGATGAATCTCGAAGGATCGGATGCTGTTTCGGCCATTACGCCCGATGGCTGCAAAGAACCGTTCTCTCCCGAAGACCTTTCCATGACGGATGCCTGGATACTCGACGGTTTAAACCGCTGTGTTGCGGATGTCACCAAAGCCATCGATGATTTCAATTTCAATGAGGGGGCCCAGAAGATTTACGATTTCCTCTGGAATTGCTTCTGCGACTGGTACATTGAACTTTCGAAAGTCGTGCTCTATTCGAACGATCCGGCGATGGAGAAAGCTAAACGCACCACACGTCTCGTACTCGTCCATGTGCTCGAAACAATTTTGCGTTTGCTGCACCCATTTGCGCCATTCATGACCGAAGAAATCTGGCAATCACTTCCCAAGAATGCCAATGCCCCCGAATCGATCATGATTGCCCCATGGCCCAAAGTCAATCCTGCATTTTTCAATGAAAAACAGGCTGTTTCGACCCAAACGCTCATTGCCATTGTTTCGGCCGTACGCAATATCCGCGGTGAAGCCAATATTCCGCCAGGGAAAGCGATTCCGCAGCTGCTCGCGCTTTCGGATGATCCGGCGCGTCGAGCCATTGTCGATTCGATGAAAGGTGCTATCTGTCAATTGGCTAAAATCGAAAATATCGTTTTAGATAGTGCTTCAGCTGCAAAGCCAGCCCCCTGCGCCATCGGTGTGGCAGACGGCATAGAATTGGTCGTACCGTTTGCCGACCTGATCAATCTCGACGAAGAACGTGCACGTCTCGACAAGAATATCGCCAAGGTTCGCAAAGACCTCGAAGCCAGCGAACGCAAATTGAACAATCCCAATTTCGTTTCCCGTGCAAAACCTGAAGTCGTAGAAACTGAACGTGCTCGCGTGGAATCAGGCCGTGCTGAACTTGAGAAACTCGAAAAAGCCAGAGCACAATTGGGATAGCGTAATACCGTCAGAGAGGCGTATGCAGCACCTCTCTGTATGCCGTATGGTATAGAAAAAATACGCATTTTCTATACAGCAATCATAGACGTAAAAAAAATGACGCGATAAAGTAAATGCGTCAAATTGCCTTCAGTCATGTGTTGGAGGCATTTTCTTTTACCACTCATTCATAAAAGCAAATGTACCCTGATCTACTCGAAATATTTGGCGTGACACTTCATGGTATCATGTTTGAGCGCGTGCTTTGGCTGCTGATTATTCTGTTAATGATTTGGGGAATCATCAGCAGCGTTCTCACAATTTACAAAGGGCGCAAAGCAGAAGGTATAATTCAGGGGATCATTGTTTTCATCATCCTGATTTGGTCCGGACTGAGCTTTTTAAAAACATTTCAGCCGTATTATAACCTGGTGTTTGAAAAGCCATTAGTGATTCACACATACGCATTCTGCATTCTCATTGGTGTGACACTTGGCACGCTTTCAACCATGAAAATGGCCAAAGATCGGGGGGAAGACCCCAAAGAGATGGCCAGATTGTGCATTCTGCTCATTGTCTTTGGTTTTTTAGGTGCGAGGGCCGCCCATGTCATTGTCGAATTCAGTTCCTACTGGAATTCCTGTTTTCATCCGGAACTTGTTGGTCTGAACGAAAGCAGCTGTCTGCGAGTGTTGAATTTTGCAGAAGGTGGGCTGACGTTTTATGGCGGTGTGATTGCCGGAATGGTTGTCATGACGGTCTTCTTTATGCGCCGCAGAAAACGCAACCAACCCGTCGGATTATTATCTGTCCTCGACAAATTGGCTGCCGCGCTGGCGATATCTCATGCGTTGGGACGTCTGGGCTGTCTTGCTGCAGGCTGCTGTTGGGGAGCGATCACAACAGGGAAATTAGGTGTCACCTACGGCACGGGATCCTTTGCATTTACAGAGCTCGTAAAGCGTCCGGAACTGCAGGAGATGATGCTGAAAACCGGTGAAACGCCACTGCTCCATGCCACGCAGATTTACGAAGCCGTCGGAGAACTTATTCTTTGTGGGCTGTTGTGGTTGATGCACAAGAAGAAAGCCAAGCCCGGCCGCATGGTGGGCTGTTGGTTTGCCTGTTATGGCATCCTGCGTTTTATCGTCGAATTTATGCGAGATGATGTTGAACGCGGCTATTATTTTGAAAAATCAATCAAAACCATCAATGAGTTTTTTCAAGTTCCCGCAGATCATGCAACAATATTGTCCACTTCACAGGGGATTGCCATCGTTATGAGTCTTCTGGGACTTGGTGTATTGATATCCACTGTGTTCAGAAAGAATACGACCGTCCTGGCCGAAGGCGTAATACCAGAGAATCCCTCTAATCAGACTGAGAATCCGGCCACTGATTCTGCGCAATCGCCGTCCAATCCGGTTCCGGCTCCCACGGCTGCTCCGGCTGCGGGAAGATCGCCGTCCAATCCGGTTCCGGCCCCCTTGGCTGCTCCGGCTGCGGGAAGATCGCCGTCCAATCCAGTCCCGGCACCCACGGCTGCTCCAACTGTGGGAAGATCGCCGTCAAAACCCATTTCGGCACCCACGGCTGCTCCGACAGCGGGAAGATCGCCGTCAAAACCCATCTCAGCACCCACGGCTGCTCCAACTGTGGGAAGATCGCCGTCAAAACCCATTTCAGCACCTACGGCTGCTCCGGCTGCGGGAAGATCGCCGTCAAAACCCATTTCGGCACCCATGGCTGCGCCAGCTGCGGGAAGATCGCCGTCAAAACCCATTTCGGCACCCACGGCCGCGCCTTTGCCCGAACGAGTGGTTCCTCAGCCTATTTCGGCACCCAATGCCATATCGGAAAGCACTTTGCCAGTTTCCAGCATGAATCTGACTGCGGTACCAGCACAGTCCCCCAAGCATTCATCAGCCAATTTAAACCCTGCAGATTCAACACCACCCTCCCCTTCACAATCCCATTTGCCGAATGCGGGCATTTCTCAATTCCCCAAGCGTTCATCAGCCAATTTAAACCCTGCAGATTCAACACCACCCTCCCCTTCACAATCCCATTTGCCGAATGCGGGCATTTCTCAATCCCCCAAGATTGTTCCGGCCAAAACACAACCCGTATACGATCTTCCGGCGCAGATGGATATATCTACGGATTTGCCAAGCGTTTCCGAAATGGAACCGGCCAGCGACAATCCTTCGAACAAGGATTCTGTAGTCCAGGAGCATCAAAAGGATGGACTTGCGCTTGCAACGGACGACTGGCTGCAGGATGATGATGAGTTTCTGGATGAT
>JAGACY010000229.1 GCA_017613855.1 Pseudomonadota bacterium | reverse complement strand
TGATTACCAAGCTGCACTGAGCTAAACTATTGGTGTCTACCAAAACAGGGATACCTCAATGGAGAGGGGGTGCCCGAAAAGCGGGCGGGAGTGAGGTCAAAAAATACTTTCTTTATCTATGTCCACAACAATAAAACGCTCTAACTCTGATCTCATGCAAATAGTTCTTGACTCGCCCAGGTATGGCGAGTGAATAAAGGTATTCCACAATAATGGCTGCAAAGGCAGCCCACTGCATGGAGGCAGGATATGAACGAACTGGTATTGTTTGAGTCTAATGATGGTGTCGTTTCGCTGAGCGTGCGGACAGATCGCGAGACGGTATGGTTAAACCGGGCGCAGCTTGCGGATTTGTTCGACCGTGATGTCAAGACAATCGGCAAGCATATTGCCAACGCACTCAAGGAGGAACTGGATGAGTCAACTGTCGCAAAATTTGCGACAGTTCAAATGGAGGGAGAAAGAACTGTCGAACGAACAGTGGAGTACTACAACCTGGATATGGTGATTTCGGTTGGATATCGCGTCAAATCCCAGCGTGGCGTCGAGTTCCGGCGATGGGCCAATTCGGTACTGCGGCAGTACATCCTGGATGGCTATGCCGTCAATCAGCGGCGATTAAAGGAACTGGGCAAGGTCATTCAAATGCTGCGTCGAAACGAGGACGCTCTTGACGTACATCAGGTGCTCACGGTGATCGAGCGATATCATATTGCGCTCGACATGCTGGATGATTACGATCACGGCAGATTAAAGCGTCCCAAAGGACAGACAGCGACCCACGTGCTCACGTATGAAGAATGTCGCAGTGTGATTGACTCCATGCGATTTTCCGAAACTTCAGATTTGTTCGGCAAGGAGAAAGATGATTCGTTTCGGGGAAGTATCGGCAATATCTATCAATCGTTTGGCGGCCAGGATGTCTATCCAACGATGGAAGAAAAGGCAGCAAATCTGCTCTATTTTTTAACTAAAAATCATAGTTTTCTGGACGGCAACAAGCGTATTGCGGCGACGCTGTTTCTACATTTTCTCAATCAAAACAACGCACTGATTATCAATGGCGAAAAGCTCATCGAAGATCACGCGCTTGCGGCATTGACGATACTCATTGCAGAATCGCGGGCAGAAGAAAAAGAAACGATGATCAGCGTCATCATGAACTGTTTGGTGCGGGAAGAACAGTGAGAAAACACTGAACCCCGGAGAGGCAACAGATATCAGCCGTGGGTAAGCTTGCGTCCCCGAAAAGCGCGGAACTCGCCCGGTCTTCAAAAATCTGCTATAATTGATCGTCATGCTCATACTTCGTGGAGCGTGATCATGTGCGCACGAGCGCAGCTTGATGAGAATCAATAGCCTCACTCAAGTTTCGCCCCCTGTATATTCCAGCATTTGTCTATAACGTAAGTGAAAACGGTTAATGGTTTGGCATTTTGCAGAAAATGAGTCGAGATTAAGACTGATGAGTAGAAAGCGCGACGCCCGCGCGCTTGCTGCGCATACGTTCGCGCGGTTTACCGGGCTATGTCCTCACGGCCATACGCCCTCTTGCGCCCGGCTATGTGCCATACGCCGGGCGCCGCTGCGCGGCTGTTTTTCAGTCTGTACTGCGGTTTTATGTCGAGAAACTGGCGAACATCGAACCGCACAACAAGAAAAGCCAAACCAAAGACCGATTCATGTGCGTGATCCGCACACGGCGCAAACAAAAATAAAAATGCGACAGAATTCGATTATATTTATATCAGCCATATTGCTGATGGGGTGTGCAAAGCAGACTCCAGATCCTGCTGCGGCCGTGAATGAACAGACACAACCTGTCGTTGTTTGCCCAAAGTTTTATAGATCTTCTGAAGATACCGATACTTACAAACGCTGGGATGATGATGTCGCCAACGGTGTCCGATGCAGCGACGGCAAAATCTATTGTTTTGGCGATAACCAAAAGCCCGAGCTCATCCCCGAAGTTCCGGATGGCTACGAATGCAAGCAGATCGGCGGTTATGGCGATGAAACACGGTTCAAATATGAGCCGGATGTGATGAGCCCCCAATTGATGTCGGAGGACACGGATGCACTCACACAATATCCATTCTGCGACAATGGAAGCAGCTATCGCGAAGTGGTTAAGGTGAACTTTAGCAGCATCGATGACCAGTATGCATGGGAATGTCAGGATAAGGAGTGCATTTGTGGCGGCAAACCGTGTCGGTACGGCAGCCAGTGCTATCGGGAACAATGTATCGAAAGTAAATATAAATGGACTTTTAATGAGGATGGAATTGCAAATGATTATGAAATTGTAGAGGGAGAATTTCTGAATGATGCATGTGAACAAGCTGCGGGCGACTGGTATAGTGATTATATTTATTATCGCTCCCAAATGACCGAAGAAGATGAAGCGGACGAAAGAGCAAGCCACATGTTTAAATGCGGCGATAATTGGATAGAAAAGAAATCCAATATGACGTGTATTCCGCATCCGATGGGCGATGTCGTCAAATTCGATTTCTGCCCGGAATTAACGGAGGGACAATGGAAACAGTATAAAGACCTTAAAGCACAATTCGATGCAGATAATTCAATAGAAAAGCAGACCGCAGAACTATTGGGCGTCTCAAGTACAGTCAGCACACCCGAGGGTCTTGGCGGCAAAACAGCTGTATGGAACATCGGATTTGACAAATGCCAATGTGGCAATGAAATCTGTGCTGAAGATACCGGATGTTATCAGAATCATTGCGTGGATTTGGCCAATCTACAGCCTTTACCCGACGGTTTTGTATGGAAAACAGGCCGGCCTTATTGTGAAAAAGATAAATGTATATGTGATAAAGATACTTGTCACGTCGGCCAGTGGTGTATCGAAGGCAGATGTTTTGATCACCGCGACGTCATGAAAATCGACAACAAATATATACAATATGGCTTTTACAGTTATTCTCGCCCGATGCAAATCAATCACTATTTTGATGAAGAAACCGGGCAGGCATTGCCGCGGGATCATTATGTCCATCTGGATAATCTGCCCTGGCTGGATATTATCACGCACCGCAGCACAGCTTTGTGCGATGATCCTGTCTTACCCAAAAATCTTGACGATTACCGCTGCATCGTCGCACATACGGATAATGGCTGTGATGAAGGCATTGTAGACAGCTACGGTTTTTACGGCTGGCACTGCATAAAAGACGAAGGCTTTGACTGCGGCACAAATCATTGCGGAAAACACGCGCGATGCTATCACGGGCATTGTATTTATGAT
>JAGACY010000228.1 GCA_017613855.1 Pseudomonadota bacterium | reverse complement strand
GTTAGCAGTTAGCAGTTAGCAGTTAGCAGTTAGCAATGGGGGTATTCTCAAGTTTATTCCTCAAAGAATGAAAATTTTAGCTTCAGAGTTACACTTTAGTTTTGCATCCCAATTACAAATTAATCAGACGTAGCCCCTTAGTTTTGCATTTCAACTGCTCACTGCTCACTGCTCACTGCTAATAAAAAAACGCATTCACCTTTAGCTTCAGACTAAACCTTAGGTCTTGCAATTCAATTGCGCATTGCGCATTGCGAATTGCGCATTAAAAATGCGAAGGCCGTTAGGCCTGAGCCAATCCACCTATCGTATCAGTCTTGCGCCATCAATCGGTCAATATATACTCAACCGTGGTGACGACGCGGACCTTCTTGCGTTCTTCGAGGCCTGGAGCAGCATCTTCGATAGAAAACCAGCCCTGGGTTGCGGTTTTAATTTTGCCGACCGAAGAGCCCGAATCGCTGGCAAATTGTTCAGCTGCTGCACGTGCATTCTTGGTGGCTTCGCCGATCATCTCGGGTTTGATATCATTGAGCGATGTATAATCGTATAATACTTTGCTGTCATAATCGCGTTCAACGGCAATATCCTGTCCCATCAGATCGAGCGAATGTTCCTGTGCATTTTTGACGGCAGTCACATTCCTGGAGCGCACGAGAATGATCTGTTTGGCAATATAGCGGTACGGGGCTTTATCATTCGAATAGGTCATGAGCGTGGTATCGGTCAAAGAAGGTGCCTGGACTGTATAATCCGCCTCCGCGAGGCCATATTTTTTGAGATATTCGGTCGCAATGGCGATCTTATTGACGATATCAGTCTGCAGATCCTGAAGGCTATTGCCACCCAGACTAAAGGAAAGCGGCCATACGGCCAAGTCGGCATCGACTTCGCGTTCGGCCAGCCCTCGCACCGAAACGATGCGATCCGGCTTGGCAATCATACCGAACCCCTGGGCGATCGTACCAAAACCATTGGCGATCTTGCCGTAACCACTTGTCAGAATGACGGCCGCCAGAACGACCGAAATGCCAATGACAATGCCTAAAATGATATGCTTAGTCATGATAAGTCCTTGTGATTAATGCGGAATGCGGAATTGGAACTGACAATTCACTGGTTATTTTTAGATTCGTTGGAATAACAACGAATGGGTATTCTTATTTACATACGGAATTGTTCAGACCTGACGGCCTTTGCGTTTTATTCGGGAATCAGAATGCGGAAGGAGCGTTCCAATCCCGACAGCGTGCTTCTTCTATATGATTTCCCGGGAAAATTCCAATTTCGCGATTTTGGATTTGTGTTTGTGGGGCGCCCCTATGCGCGCTGCGCATACGGTGCGCTGCCGTCGCTATTGCCTGCAGCAATACGCGCCGGCCGGCGTATCGGCGCAGCCGATAGCTGGCCAACGCGGGGCGTATCGAGCAGGACGTGTTGCAGACACGTCCTGGCGAGATAGCCCGCGTATAATATAATTACCTAATATAAATATATATTAGTTGTTCTCTGTTTCGGGATCGGCTTTTTCTTTATAGGTCAGGCACAATATAAACATTCTGATTGTATATACCCAGAAGAGGCCAAGCAGAATAATCCAGACGAGTTTTAACCAGCGTCCGTGGGGTGTTTCGTCTGCTTCGATGATATAACCTTCCTCACAGATCGTATCGGGAGATTGATATACACCGCCGACAGCAATGACTTCACCGGTATCGAGTGCGGCAATGCTATAGATATCTTCCATTACCGGGCTGGCTATGAGTTCGAGTTTGTCCATGTTTTGTGATGTTTTGTATATTGCTCCGCCTTTGCCGACAAAGTAGATATCAAATCTGTCTTTTTGTTCTGCAATGGTACAGGATGTAATATCAAAATCGAGTTTATATTTGAGTTTTGACCAATGATTGATGTTATTCTGCGCGCGATAAATCGTTCCGGCATCGCCGACGGCCAACGCAAATGAACCATCCGAAGACAGACATACATCGCGTAGAGTCTGTTGCGATTTTGCCGAAGACTGGTGCCAGGATGCACCGTAATCTTCAGAAATCAGAATTGTACTGTTGTCACCGACGGCTACGGCATATTGCCCGGAAGTGGCTACGGCATGGAAATCGGTGATGCGGTCGCGCCGCCAGGACCAGTTTTTACCATCAGTGCTCATCAGAATGAGAGGTTCCTGAGAGCCTGGATTTTCGACGGCTATCCACATTCTGCCCGAAGCAATGCTGTTCATTCGGGCAAAAGTCGTATCAAAGCCGACGTTCATCTGCCAATCGGAGGTACCGAGCAGCCAGGTGCCTTTGTCTTGTGCCTGTGAAGTCAGAATGACCGTTTTTTGTGCATGGCAGCGAACATCTGCGATATTTTCCTGAACGCCCTGGGCGGTATAAAGCTTATGGTTTTCGGTATCCCAGAGCATGGGCGTTTGATTGCATACGACCAACGAAGCATTGGCGGGAATTTCTGCATTCGGTTCGCCAATCTGTCCTTTGGGGGCAATTTGATCCGAGGCTAACTCGGCCCAGGTAAATTGATCCTGAGCGCGCATGCCCAAATAGACCTTACCCTCCTGAGCGACAATGGTACTGAGGTTTTGCGCGTCGTCCGTCAGGCAGGTGATTTTTTCGGGCTCGCTCTGCGGCATTTTTCGATAGACGCATTTTTGATCGATGAGATAGCCAACGGTCTCAACGAGGGCACCATCAATAAAGGGCTGTGACATGCGTTTCCATTTGCCAAGTCCATGTACATCTTCGACGGCATTGCCGGTTTTATCGAATCCCCAGGCGATGTCGCCGTTTTGGGAAATGACGAGTTTTTTAACGGGCAATGTCAACCCGGTTTCTTCGCGATGGAACGTGTAGCCTCCATCGAGCGATCGATAGACAGAGCCATCGCCAACAGAAATGAGGCCCACTTGCCCGCGGGCTGCATCGGGCATCAGCGGCAGTTCGGTGTTTGCGAATGCCATATCATAGACGATCGAGCGATTGGCAGGCACAAGCGAGGTTTTTATGGCGGAATCATTGGGGCCGTCATCGATTTGATCGATATGGGAGCTGTCACCGGCAGCAACAACGCGCAGATAGCCGGCTTTTTGCGCCCCGGCATTGAATGCAATGGCTCGGTAATGGAAATCATCATTGCGCGAACGAAGATAGCAGCGGCCATCGACACCTTCGCAGAATCCCCACAATCCATAGGCTCCTGCAAAAACAAATCCGTTGGGATAGTCGGGCGAAACCGCGATATCATAAATGGAGCGTTCTGTCGGTGCTTTCTTGGTTTTCCATGTTTCACCATTATCTTCGGTGATGAGCATGGTGCCTTTTTCGCCTGCGATGATGCCGGATTTTTCATTGGTAAAGGCGATGGTTCGGAGGATTTTGTGCGGAACATGCAAGGGTCTGGCCTGCCATGAGAGGCCGTCCTGGCTCATCAGGAGAGTGCTTTCACCGCCGACGGCATAAAACTTACCATCGTGATAAGTGACATCGAACAAATCTTCGGTCGTGTGGCGCTTGACGGCTTCGTACAAAGCTTGTTCGACGGAATTGCCGGCCAGAATATCGCGTACGACCCCATAGGAAACGTATGGGCCCGAAATGCGCTGTACCTGCCCCAGAACGCCATTTTCGTCGGCTTTGGCAACGACGATGCTGCCGGCAGACCCCACGCCGACCCATGTTTTGCCATCATCCGAAATGGCAGAGGCGTGCAATTCGACTTCGTAATCGATACCCGGCACATCATCGGACTGCCAGATTTCCCAATGATTTTGTTCGCCATCGAGTGCATATTTTGCGATGGCACCGTTGCTTCCGACGGCAATTACCGCGCCCGGAATCTGAGTTAAACCGAACCACTGTCCTTTGACAGGCGGAACATCATGCGTCCATGCGGCATCTGCGGCATGTTTGTGCATGAGTCCATCGCCGGCAGCAAACCAGAGATCGCCGACATGCATGACGTCATTAAACGCCGTATCTGCATCCAATTTTGCGGGCAGCCATCCCTCACGGTTGACGTATGCCACCTGAAGCAGCCCTTCGCGTCCGACAGAGATGACGCGGGGGGCACTTAAATCGCCTTGTTCCGGCCTCGTAAAGGCGACATCCAAAACATCCTGTGAGATAGCGAGTGCGTTTTCGGCAGGTTTGTAGGCTTCGCCGCCAACCCAGCCATTGAGGCCACCAAAGATGATTTGTTTCGAGGCAGGATCGTAGGCTATCGAAGTGACCTGAGTGGAGATAGGCAAATCGGCTTTGCGCCATGTCAGACCGGCATCGATGGTATGCAGAATCGTATTGTCGGCACCGATGGCCATGGCAGAACGCCCGGAGAGCGGCTGAACATCCGTGAGCGTCACACGGGTGGATGTTTCGGCCTGAATGACCGAATCATCCGGCATGATTTGTACGGCAACGCCGCCGCGCCCAAGCAAAGCGGCTTTGCGTTTGCGCTCTGCATCTGACATTCCCTGACAAAAGATCGTTCCGTATTTGTCGCTGTAATGCCCGCGAACGGCAGAATACTTTTTGTCATCGACCGAATCGAAACGGCGCAGACGGCCTTTGATATCGATCTGCTCAACGCCCATGTTCTGGTTCAGCGTGGGCGATGTCTGTGCCATAAATGAGGCAAACCGGGAATTTTCCATATCCTCCTGGATATAGACCGTACTGCCCATCAACTGGTAAACCAATTTTTTCTTCTTGGGGAAGAGTGGAATTTCCGAAACCTGAATGCCTACATGGCGAATGGGAATGCCTTCGATTCTGACATAACGGTTGTCTTCGAAATGCTCGGACTTTGCCTGCTCACCCTCTGATACGAGGTGGTAATCCTGGGCAACGCCCAGATCGATGGGCTCAGAGCTGGAGAAAAAGTAGGCCAAATCCTGACGCTGTCCCCAGACATACCAGGGAATAAAAGCGCATACGCCCACCATGAGGAATGCACTGATGGGCGACAATTTTCTGGCACCAAACCACTTCTTTTTGCGCCATTCAGCCCGAATTGCTTTGACAGCTTCTTCATCTACCTGGGTATTGTAATGAGCGAGTTGTGTATCGGTAACGTTCATGCCCCCCTGAACGCCGACGGAGGGGGTAAAAGAAGGGTTTTCCTCATCTTCTTCATCCGGGAGTTCGGAATAATCATCCTCAGAATCGCTGTCATCTTCGTAAATCTCGTTCTCCGGATCCTGGTGATTCTCGAGTGCGGGGTCGTTGGCGGTTTCTTCGACGGATGGAGTTTCGTTTTGATTTTCTTCGCTCATAATTCATTTCCCAGTCCGGCATATCGTCTGAGGAGGGCCGGTATTGATTTTTCATCGTAGCAGGCAGACAATTTTTTCCCGAATGACATGGCTTTTTCGTGAATTGCCTGAATGGTTGCGGCATCGACGTTGCCGGACGCATAATCGAGAGAATTGATCCAGTCCTGATGGGATTGACAATAATCCCGAATGGCATTCGAAATGACTTCGCAATTATCCCCCTGGGCGGCCTTTTCAAGACCATCAAAAAATGCAATCAATTGTGCTGCATTCTGTGTCTCTTGTGATGGTTTTTCCTGTGCGGCATCGTTTGCATTTTGTTCGGAAGCAGCCGTTTCGGCAGGCTGTGCTTCCTCTGCCGGAACTTGAGATACCTCTGCCGGAACTTGAGATACCTCTGCCGGAGCCTGAGATTCCTCGGCAGGAGCCTGAGATTCCTCGGCAGGAACAGGAATATCCTGAGCATTTGCGACACCTGCCACTGCAAACATGATGAGGCTCATCCCAATGGTGATTATTTTCATTGTCTTTCCTTTGATAACTACATTGGCTTACATGTTTGAAATGTGATATGAAACATTCTGAATTGGAATGTTACCCTCATTCCGATTTCTTTCATACTCCAAATCACGGCATTTTTTAATGCTTAGTTTTAAAAGGATAAAACATTCATGCGCAGAAGCGGCATTTTATTACATCCCACAAGTCTTCCCGGGCTGGCCGGTATTGGTTCTATCGGTGCACCGGCCCGCGATTTTATCGATTTTCTGGCCAGATCCAATCAAGCCGTCTGGCAGATGCTGCCGTTGGTTCCGACCGATGACAGCGGATGTCCCTACAATTCGACGAGTGCCATGGCGTCCAATACGCGCCTGATAGACATTCCCGATTTGTGCGGACCTGATTATGAGCTTTTAAGCCAGAATGATCTGGCTGATGCGCCCAATCCCGAGCGATGGGATCGCGCTGATTTTGCCATGGCACGCCAATGGAAAGATGCAAAACTCGCGATTGCTCTCGAGAATCTCAAAAATGGCAATTCGCCGGTTCACGAAAAACTGCGTGCAGAATTTGCTGCTTTTTGCAAAGAAGCGGCTTCATGGCTCGATGATTTTGCACTCTTTGACACGCTTCAGCATGAGCTGAGCGAGGGGCCCGAATGGAAAAACTGGCCCAAAGGTTTGAGGAATCGGGCACCATCCTCGCTTGGAAAAGCCAAAAAACAATATGCTGCGGAAATTGAACAGCGCAAGTTTGCTCAGTTTATTTTCATCAAGCAATGGGATGCTCTGAAAAAGATTGCCCACGATCGCAAGATCAAAATCATGGGTGATGTGCCTATTTTCGTGTCCCACAACTCGGTGGATGTCTGGTGCCACCGCGATTTGTTCGAACTTGATGAAGACGGTCTGCCCGGATCGGTTGCCGGCGTTCCCCCCGATTATTTTGCCAAAGAGGGCCAGCTTTGGGGAAATCCGCTCTATAACTGGAAGAAGCTTGCAGAAACGGGTTATGCCTGGTGGTTGGGGCGTTTATCAGCCATCAATCGTCTGGTCGATATTGTACGTCTCGATCATTTCCGTGGTTTCGAAGCCTTCTGGAGTGTTCTGGCCACAGAAAAAACGGCCATCAATGGCCACTGGGTCAAAGGTCCCGGCATGGATTTCTTCAATGCCGTTGCCAAAGCATTGCCCGACCTTGAGATCATTGCCGAAGACCTCGGCATCGTCACTCCCGAAGTTGAAATTCTTCGCAAGACAGCCGGTTTCCCGGGGATGCGCGTTTTGCAGTTTGGGTTCCCCTACGACGAAGCCAACGATCACCATGCATTGCACATGCACACGCAGGATAGCGTTGTGTATTGTGGTACACACGACAATGACACGACTGTCGGCTGGTACCTTTCGCTGAACGAGGGATTGCGCGACCGCGTCCGCACTTACCTTTCGATCGACGGCAACGAAATCGCCTGGCAGCTCATGCGTGCAGCGGAATCCTCTGTCGCGGATCTTTGCATTTTGACGGCACAGGACCTCATGAGTCTCGGTTCGGATGCTCGCATGAATGTTCCCGGCATTGCCAAGGGCAACTGGATGTGGCGTATGACAGATCGCCTTCCCGGATGGACGGCAGACAGACTGCGCGGCATGACTGAAGTTTATGGCCGTGCCCCATGGCAGCAGATCAAAAAGAAAGCCCCCGAGAATACGTAAATTTGGTAGAGACGTGCAATTTGCACGTCTCTACAGGGAATAATCATTTCGATGATTTCTGCAGAGCCCGCAATTCCCGCGTGTCACCATCGCGTTTTTGCAGTTGATTGCGCTCTGCAGTGATTTCGGCTGCGCGCCCCGGATAAATATCGGCATGACGCTGATAGAATCGCTCCAATGGCATGAGTGCAAGGGCACGCGTCGGATGGATTTCGAGATTTTCTTTGAGGTAAAACTCCGCTTTTGCCAGTTCATCCACATTTTCGTATGCCGTTGCTAACCGAACATACATCTCGCTTGTGGGTGATACTCTCGACAAGGCTCTTTCGTAGAGCGCAATGGCGTGGTTCCAGTCTTTGCAGGCAAAGTAAATACGGGCCAAAGACTGCATATAGGCCGCGCTCTTTGGCTGAATTTCGAGTGCATGTTCCATGTATTGAATGGCTTCATCGTATTTGCCGGCATCGGCAGCAATATTGCCCGCCATTGCATAGATCCTGGGATTGCCCGGATTTTCACGAAGTGCGCGCTGTATGACTGTTTCGGCGTTCTGAATCTCCCCGTGCTGCAGTTCAACCTTTGCCAGCAGTAAAAGCAGGTTCCAGTCCTGTGTTTTGGGGCTCATTTCACGCAAATAGGGCGCGGACAAACTCCACGACGGTGTATCGGCCAGCTCGAGGGCAATGGCTTTTGAAACCTCAAAATGCCATGCATCCTGAGACAGATCGGCCTCTTCCGGCTGACCGGCCCAAACGGGAAAAGGCAATGCCAGCAGAACACACGCCAGCAACAGATGCCGAATGCGAGTTGACAAATGCATTACCCCTCACCTTTGCGGAGCGGAAATTCGTTTAATTGGGCATCGATTCCCGTCCAGATGTCAGAGCCAACTTCGTGCCTGCATGCCCAGAGTTCACCCGTGCGCTTGAGATCCGTATCATGTTTGATGAGCCGACCCTCGGGAGGAAGCTGTGCCGGAGTGCTGAAATACTTGTGATTGCTCACATCGGAGAGATCGAGTTTGATGCCTTTTTCGAAATCGAGAAACGGCGAATGTCCCACGGCCAGGTAATTTTTCCCGGAAGCTTTGAGGAAATCGAGGATGCGTTCCGGATGACGGACCCAGTCGTTGGCTTCACCATCGGGCGAAAGGAACGACTCATGCTCGGTAAATGCGGGATGATCCATGCCGCGTCCGCGGGCAACATCCATGTCATGAATCCACTGATCAAATCCGCTTTTGTCGGCCCCTGCAAGTTGTTCGGATAAAGATGCTGTCGGCCCACCATGCATATAAACGGTATCACCGCTCATCAAAATATGCGGGCGCCTGTAGAGCCAGTTGAGCCAGGTATTGCGCAGGACGCGTCTCGTTTTACCCTCGGTCATGTGCGCAATGACGGCATTCGGAGACAATCCCAAAAGACCGAGCAAAATGTATTTCTGCTTGCGTCCATAAGCGCAGCGTCCCCTGAGCAAATCCGCATCATGATTGCCAAAAATGACATAAAAATTCTCTTCGTGCATCTTTTGCCAGCGTGAATAAAGCAAAAGCGTTTCGAAGCACTTAAAAGCCTGATAAACCGCAGTAATGACTTCAAGATCATCGCTCGAAAGCAGTGCATTGGCATCCATAATCTGGCGAACGCCGAGATCGCGATCCCAATCGACAAAGGTATTGCCTTCATGAAACAAAACTGACTTGAGCTCCGGTATTTCTTCTATGCGTGCACGGCAGGCTGCACGCAGGATCTCAATATCACAAGGATTTGGCAGTGAAAAACCATCACAAAGATCACCCACCTGAACAAAGGCAGTCGACTTTTCGCCTCGTAAATAGCTGTGAATTTCCAATTTGTTAATAAATTCTATTACTTCCCGGCCCCGGGCATGCGTATCTCCAATGCTGTAAATCACTGAATGAGGTAATTGATAAGTATAGCGCGGCATGATTTCCTCCTTGCCAATGAGGGCAAACGAATGTGGAAACAAATATACGCCAATTCGCCGCAATTTCTGAATTTTTTTTGTGGTTATTTCCAATCAAACAGATACGGCAGTGCTGAGCAATCGTGAATATGAATGGCTCTGTATGACAAGAGTATTGCTAAGCCTGGAGCTTGGAGCTGTGGATTATTCTCAAAGATCAAAGCTATAAGCTCGAATGCGCGTTTTAGTTTCAAATATTCTACGTGCCCGTACAACATTCATCGTGCATGGACGCATTATCATTGTATTTCCGGTCGAATGCGAGTAAATTGAAGGCGGTATGGGGATATCCCTGTATTTGACAATTTCATAAGAGCAGAGCAGGAGAGCGTGTATGGCAGAAGACAGCCGTCAAAATCATCGTAACATCAGCCGGGATCAGCGCACGAACAATCGATCCCATGACCACAGTCGATCGCACCGCCCTGCACGCAGCAGGGAAAATGAGGTCTGGTACAATGCCGAATGCAGTCTGTGTCACGAAGCATTTAAAGTTCCTTTTGAACCCGATCCGGAACGCCCCATTTATTGCAAATCCTGCCTGCGTGCATCGCGTGAATCGAAGCATGAAACCGAGCGCGAAGTGCACGAAGAACACCGTGAGCCCGAATCTTATGAGATTATCTGCACCCATTGCGGCAAGCATGACACGGTACCCTTTAAGCCCTACGAAGGGAGTGTCGTATTATGCCGGGAATGCATGAACAATCCGAATGTAGAGCGTGTCGGCGGCAAGATTTATCATACGATAATCTGTTCTGTGTGCGGCAAAGAGAACAAAGTTCCGTTCAAACCGGATCCCGGAAGCCGCGTCCTTTGCCGTGAATGTCATGCCCAGGAACGCGAAGCCAAGCAGCGTTCCCGCGAGTATTTTGCCCGTCATCATCCTTCTGTGGCGCACAATACCCGTGTCCGCATCGAGATTCGCTGCGAAAAATGCGGCAATATTGACACGCTGCCTTTTGTGCCCAAAACGGACGGACCAATTTTGTGCCGCCAATGTGCCGAAAATACTTTCGGCGACGAATGGGCACGCCGAAACCGCGTCAATGCTCAGGAATATCCGTTTACCTGTGCTCGCTGCGCCGCCCAGGATTTTGTGCCTTTTAAGCCCAAACCCGATCAGGAACTGCTGTGCCGCCACTGCCTGAATGAACAAGCCATTTTGAATCACAAACGCAGTGAAATGACGCGCCATGATGCATTTACATGTGTCAGAAAGAATGCGCCAAAGGATGAAAACGAGAATTCGTAAAGTCATCCTTTTTTTTGGATTGCCGCTTTGCGATGCATGCGCGGCATTGGCGTCGGCTATTGGCAGAGCCAATACGCCTCCGCTTCTTTTTTGGGGAGATAACGCATCCCCGATTTTTTTGAAAATCTCAGAGGGCGAATCCCAATTGGCCGAAAAAGGCGCTGCGTATTGAGCGAAGCGAAAAGCAGCGCCAGAAGGGCGAATTGCCGTACAGGCAATCGCCCGGAACACGAGCGTATTGCCGTCGGGCAATAGCGAGTGTAAAAAATTGTGTCTTTTTCATGCTGTGACATATAGCAAGTGGGGGGCGAAAAGGTTAAACTGGTAAGATGTATGTCCTGTTTTTTTTTGAAGACAGGGCTGTCGTGGAGATAACATGCTAAAATTCGCTAAAATACTTGTCTTTTGTTCATTTGCGCTCGTAGGCGTCCATGCATTTGCACAGGATGCGGATCAGCCGCAAACCGAGAATCAACCAGCCGAAGCGGCACAGCCACAGGCCGAAGCAGCGCCTGAGGATGCGGCACAGCCACAGGCCGAAGCAGCGCCTGAGGATGCGGCACAGCCACAAGCCGAAGCAGCGCCTGCGAATGCGGCGAAACCCGATCAAGCCAATGCAGCCAATGAGGCTCAGGGGACCAAAACGGCTGATGCCAAGCCGGTCGAAGAAGCCAAACCGGATACCGAGATTCTGACCGAAGCTCTTCTCGACAAACAACTTCGCGAAGTCAGCACCAACCTCGATACGCTGAAAGAAGACACGTTCACGACCAAAAGCCGTTTACTTCTCCTGAGAGAAGAGGTTCTGCAGCGTTCGGTAAGCGGATCGCGCCTGCAGCTCCGGCACATGAACGACATGGGCGGACAGTATGAATTGGTTCAGGTGTATTATGCCATCGACCATACCCCTGTTTACTCCAAACAGGATACGTCGGGCGCGTTGAACAAGCTCAACGACGAAGTTTTATACGACCGGATTCTGGCACCGGGAGCGCATCAGCTTTCCGTTTTGTACGTGTATAAAGGCAAACCCTGGGGCGTTTTCCGCTACATGAAGGATTATACGTTCCGCGTCCAGTCGGGATACGATTTTAACGTCGAAGAAGGCAAAGCAGCCGAATTGATTGTCACAGCCTCCGAACAGGGCAATTTCTTTACGGCATACGAAGAGCGCCCGCATGTTACCTTCTCATACCAGCAATATGACCTGATTTCAGGCAATGCAGCGGATTCTGAACAACCCACGGGTAATTAGTATGAAACGACGAGAGATTTGTTTTGGCATCGCCGCTTTATTCAGCCTCCTGGGTACGCAGGCATTGGCTTCTCCGAGTAATTTTCAGAACAGTCTGCAGTCCATCGAGTCGGAACTCAATCAGGTTGAAAATGATTTTGCGGTCAGAAGCCGTTCCATCCATGTACCGGATTTGGAAGAGCGGCTGCAGGACGGCATTATTTTGCAGGCATCGGGCGATCATCAGCGCGCAGAATACATTTTCATGGATATTGTGGCGCATGAGGAATGGCGAGGAAAACCGAGCTATCAGGCTGCCCAGTTGCAGTTGGCGCGATCGCTCTACGAAGATGGCTATTACCGTTTAAGCCAAAAACATCTCCTCGATCTGCTGCAGACAGGTGTTGGTTCGGAACGAACCGAAGGCGTTATGCTCCTTTTGCAGGTTGTCCAGCACACGGGTGACTGGGCCGAAGTCAACATGGCGCTTGCCAATGCAACGGATTTCTCAAAAACGCCCGCTTACCTGTATATTATGGGGCGCGCGATGTTTTTGCAGAATGACTACGAAACGGCATTTACCTGCCTGCAAAATGTCGGCCCCAACCAGGACGAATGGACGGATAAAAGCAATTATTTACTCGGGGTTTTGAACATCCAAATCGGCGATTTTGATACGGCCATGCGCCATTTCGAGATGGTCGCCGAAAGCACACGAACCTATAAAAAAAGCAAGGAAGTACATACACTCGCTCAACTGGCCCTGGCTCGTATCTATTATGAACAGACACAATGGAGCAAGGCTATCGAGGCTTATCAGAAAGTCTCCGAATCGAGTGAGTATTTCCCGGCAGTGCTATACGAAATGGGATGGACGCACATTCGCCTCGAGGATTATCAGGCTGCACAACAGAAATTTGAGCTTCTTCTGCTGTCCTACCCGGATGACAGGCATGCGCTTGAGACGCGCCGGCTTTTGGCAGACATCAAACGCGAACTTGGGCAATACGACGAAGCGGTGGCCTCATATCAGACGATTGTCGATGAATTTGAGCCCATCATGAGCCAGATGGAGCACGAAGCAACTAACCTGAGTGCGCGCAAGAATGACCTCCGAAGATCGATCGAAAATGAGCATTATAACGAGATTCAGATTGTCCCCGAACGCGCCAAAGGGATGGTCGAAGTCGGAGCTGATGTCGATCGCGTCGAAACGATGCTGCAATCGCTGACTGAGAGCGACAACAACACATCGGAATCTGAAAAGATCGTCGAAGAAATCAACGCTGTTTTGCAATCGAGCGACAACGTCAGAAATCTCCCGGAATTCCAGCAATTTACGCACCGGGCTTCAGATCTGCGCATCAATACATTGCTCGTTGCCTACGATTTTACGAAGAAATACCAGGGGACGACCAAAGAGATAGAAGGTGTCATTGATGAGGTGACCAAACTTCCGAGAACACAGACAGAACGAGAAATCCTGGTTTCCTATCAGACCACGGAGCGTGAAGAGCGCGAAGCGCGTTTGCACAAACTAAAACTCGAAACGCAGGGACTCAAAAACCGCATCAGAATTCTCAAATCCTGGATTGACGGCGGCCGTGCTGCCTCTCTGATGGATGACGAAAAGGAACGCATCGAGTCCCAGATTGACTTTCTCAATGACCAGGTGAGCGACCTCAATAAAAAGCAGGATGCTATCGAATCCAAACTCGTGCAGCTCAGAAGCAGTTTGGGTGCCGGCGGACTTGGCTTCCAGGAAGGACAAAAGAATGTCAACGTTCTTTATGATGAGCTCGAATCCTTATGGGCCCAGGCACTTTCTTCGGGCAAAGCAGACGGCGAGTATCGCTCACTCATTGAGCGTTCCCGTGCGATCTTTATCCGCATCAACGGGTTGAATAAGAATATTGATGACAGCCTTAATGCACGAGTTGCAGATTTTAAAGCGCGCTTAAATCGCGAAGCCGAATTTGTGAATGAAGAGAAGACCCGTTATGCTTCGATGAAATCGGATGTGGGTTCGGCAGCCGGTGAGATTTCCGTCAAATACTGGCAATATGTCTATGAACAAGTCCGCGATATGGTGCTCAATGCAGACCTTGGTATGGTCGATATTGCATGGCTTCGCAAGGATGCCCGAAGCAAAGCACTCGCTGCTGCGATGGAAGAACGCAAGAAAGAGCGCGAAGTCCTCGAACAGGACTTTAGACAGTTTCTCAAAGAATCCGGTCAGGACTGATTGAGAATTCTTAAGCGGGGAATGGATCGTGATTCATGAGATAAACAATAAAAAATATCATTTTGCGCGGTTATGCCTGGCATTTGCGATGTTATGGCCATCCTTCGAAGCGTATGCTCAGGATGAAGTGCCTGCCGAAGAAGCCGAAGAAGCAGCGCCTGCCGAAGAGGCCGCAGCCGAAACAGCATCAGCCGAGCCCTCGGCCGTTGAAGGTGAAGGCGAGGGCAGCACCGGGTCACTCCGAACGATTGATCCCAAAACCCTCGAGGCTTATCAGGCCTATCGCAAGGCAGCAGAACGCTACAAAGCCGAAATCAACACCTATCGTCTCGATCTTCGGCGCGCACTGATGACCGATTATCAAAATCGTCTTTCGAGTGTCGACAATGCCTACGCCGAGAAGATTGCCCTTTTGCGCACAGAAGAAGCCGCCATGCGCGAAGATGTTATCGAACGCATGGAAAATTTCCTCAAACGGTATGGTGAAACGCATCCCAATGCCGGCGATATTCTCTACCGTCTGGCACGCCTCCATTACGAAAAAGCCGATGATATCTATCTGTCATCGGATGGGGCAATGGAATACCCCGATTTTACAATCGCCCTCGACTACATCGCCCGGCTGCAGAAGAATTTCCCGCAGTATCCCCAAATGGACGGTGTACTTTATCTCAAGGGATATTGCCTGTCCCAAATGGGCAGACAAGACGAAGCACGCGATGCTTTCCTGACGCTTTCGAATGCCTATCCCGACAGCCCGCGCCGTGCCGAAGTACTCACCCGAATCGGTGAATACTATTTCTCCAAATCCCAGGATGCCATTTTGGGGCTTGGCGGCGAAATCATGTGGAATGAGGCACTCAAATACTATACCGAAGCGGTTTCACTGGGGCCCGAAACTTCCGTATACGATCGTGCGCTCTATCGTAAAGCATGGACGGAATATTACACCGAAGATTACGACAGCATGATCAAAGACTTCATTGATCTTGTCGGTTATGCGGATAATGTGGCCAACGGCAGTGCCCTGCGAAGTGAGGCCATCGACTTCATGGCTGCCGCTCTGGCCGAAGAAGACTGGGATCTTTCGGATAATGTTGCTGTCGACCCCGACTTCGGTATGAAGCGATTCAACAAGTACCTCAATTCCGGGGCTCCGTTTGAATCTGAAGTATTGCGCAAGTTTGCCGATACGCTCATGGAGCAGACCCGTTATGAGCATGCGGCCGAAGCTTACGAAGAATACATTAACCGCGGAACTTGTGCGCCCGACTTGCCGGAGGTCATCCGCATCTATGTGGCAGCCCTCAATTACTCGGGCAAAATGGATAAAGCCACCGAGGAACAGGGCCGCATTGATGACCGCATCGGTGCCGATTCCGAATGGTACAAATGTCAGGAAAGAGAAGGCAATCTCGAAGCTATTGCTGCAGCAACGCTCGCTTCACAGCAGGCGCTCAAAAACTCCATCATGGCCTATCATGACAGAGTTACCAAAGCGGAGGATGACGTCCGCATCGCCCAGGAATACCTCGAAGATCCCAAGCTCTCCGTCTCGGAAAGAGCACAGGGGCAACGAAAACTCGATCAGGCCAACCGCAATCTCATCGAAGTCAATGCAGAACTGGCCGATATTACTGCCACGTTCGTCAAACGTTATCCCAATGACGAAGAGAGCTACAACTACCGCTATCTGTTGGGGCAAGCCTATTTCTATTCGGAGCAGTACGAGAAATCGATCGATGCCTTTATGGCAATCCGGGATGTCGAGAATACGCGCTATCAGGCTGATGCTGCCCGATATGTTGCCGATGCTTACGAAATTATCGTCATGAATCGGGCCGAAGGCAATGATCTCTATCTTTATGCCTTACCGCTGCCCAAATTGATTGAGCGCGTCAACTCGAAAAAGATGACGCTCGAAGAAGCACCGACGAGCATTCTGCTTTCTCAGAGTATTACCTCCTATACCAAAGACGAGATCGATGCCGAGCTCGAAGAACGCAAGGGCGGTACCAAGCCCAAGCAAATGCCCGAGGATGTTCAAAAGCTCATCGATGCACGCGAAGCCTTCAGCGATATAGAAACCAAAACGGGCAATGCCGACAATCCCGATGCACTGGCCCCACAATATCGTTATGATAATGCCATGATTTACTACAATTATGGCAATTTCGAAGAGGCCGAAAAGCGCTTTAACGATATCATCGAAAAGAATCCGTCCTCTCAGCATGCAGCCAGCGCCGCCGAAATTATCATTGCCGAATACGATTTGCGCGGCGATCTCGACAAAGTGGCCGAGCTCTCGGATCAATATGCCAACATGCAGCTCGGCAGCGCAGACTCTGATTCGATCGTCAATTCGAGATTTAAAGATAAAAAATACAATGCCCTCTTTAAAAAGGCATTCAACTTGTTTGATAACAAACAATATCTCGAAGCAGCAGACGAATTTATCAAGATCATCAACGAGAACCCGACTTTCGAGCATAATGACCGTGCACTCTACAACGCGGCTTATGCATACGAACAGATGAAGCACTACGACAGCGCCATGCAGTTGTATCGCCGCGTCCTCAATGAATATGGCGATACCGAAGAGGCCGTCAACGCACTCTATCGAATCGGCGTCAATGCCGAAAAATTCTTCGATTTCGATACGGCTGTCGATAGCTTCCTCTCTCTGTATAACAATAAGAAACCGCTGTACCAGGGCTTTAAATACCGCGTCAACGCCCTTCGAAATGCCGCTAAGATCAAGATCCTCATCGAAGACAAGAAAGGGGCAGCCGAACTTCTCGAGCGTTACCACAAAGATTTCCCCGGTCAATCGAATGCACCGCAGTTCCTGTATGAAGCCGGGCGTTCCTATGCCGAACTCGGCAAATTCAGCGAAGCTCAGCGCATCTTTAGCGAGTTTAGGAAGAAATACGCATCGGATCCGTCGATGAGGGCTTACGTGATTGCGGCATACGTCGTCGAAGGTGACCATTACCGCAAGACCAACCGCATCAAAGAAGCCCGAACTGCTTACGAGACGGCGCGCACCATGTATCAGAATGCTCCCAAATCTTCGGGAACCATCGGACGTGACAATGCAGCAAAGGCGGCATACGCTCTGAGCGATCTCGACTACGAGACCTGGAAAGACAAGAAATTTAAGGGCAAAATGCAAGCCATGATGTCTCAGCTCAAAGAACACATGGCCGAAATGAAGCGCATTTACGGCGAATTCTCGCAGGTCATGACGTACAACAGCCCGATTTGGGGTATTGCAGCACGTTATGCCATTGCTCGTATGATGCATGAACTCGTCAACGATCTCGAAGAAATGCCGAGACCAACTGATATTCGCCAAGGAAGTGACAACCACTTGGCATTCCTGGCCTCGATGAGCGATATGGCCACGGGTACCCGCGATGAAGCCATTAAGATGTACCAGCTGGCAATCGATGCCTCCCGAATGGCCGGTATCAGTATGGAATGGACGCAAAAGAGTATCGATGGCCTCAAACAGCTCGATCGAACGGCCAGCAACCAGGAACGCCTTGCACCCATGCAGTTTACACATAGTTCAGGTCCGCTCGTTAATCCATCTGTCTTTAAACAGCAGGAAATCGAAAAAGCCGAAGCCGAAGCTGAAGCTAAGGCCGCTGCCGAAGCCGCTCGCAATGCAGCTGAACCCGATTTTGGAGGAAGTAAGAAATGATTTCAAAACGCTCCATCTGGGCAGGTGCCATCTCACTGGCAATCGCCTTTTCGGGATGTGCCTCTGACAAAGACAAAAAATCGACCAAAACTGCGGCAGATGTACAAAATGCTTCTGCTTCGGATACATCGTCCGACGCCAAGAGCTACGCCATCGACGACAACCTGCCGAAAAAGAAAGCCGTCCGCACCATTTATAATCTCGAAAATATCGATGCCGGTGCACCGCAGATCGAAAGTGCGCTCAAAACAGCCAATGATGGCAATACCTCATCTGCAATTTCTGCGCTGCAGTCCGTTACAAGCAGCAACAACAAAGCATTTCTTGGACACTATGACCTCGGTGTGCTTTACGAAAGACAGGAAAATTACACAAGCGCCCGCAAAGCCTACGAGGATGCACTTCGTGCGGAACCCAAATTTACCCCGGCACTGCTGCAAATCGTAAGAATGGATATTCGAAACGGGAATATGAATTCTGCGCTTAACACGGCCAATCAGTACATCTCCTCGCAGCCCGACGTCTTTAGCCATAACTATGCAAGAATTGAGGTCATGATTGCCAACAAGCAGTACGATGAAACCATTGCCCTCATCAATGCACTGCTCAAGCGCGACGAAGCCAACCCCAAGCTTCGTTATTATCTCGCTCAGGTCGAATTTGAACGCAAACGCTATCGACTTGCAGAATTCATCGTGGGCGAATCCCTCGAAATCGATCCCGATGATTATGAAGCCCTCTTTTTGCGGGCCCGCATTCACGATGCATTAAGCGAAGAAGATGTTTCGCTCATTCCCGGTATTGCATCGACCCTAGACCGCGTGCTTGAACTCAACCCCGATCATCTCGAAGCCCTCTGGATGCGCGGCGTCATCTATTACGAAGCCAGCAACTACGATAAGGCCGAAAAATTCTTCCGACACATCATTGAGCTCAACCCAAGTACCGTCGGCGCCTACATTAATTTGGCCAATACCCTTAAAACACTCGACAAAGGTCCCGAGGCTCTCAAACTCCTCAACAAAGCCAAAGAACTAGCCCCCAACGACGGGCTTGTCGATTTCGCACTGGGTACGCTCTACCTCAATATCGAGCTCATTCACCTGCCCGATATCAAAGACATGGATCGCCTTAAACTGGCTCGCACCATGTTCGAAAATGCACAAAGCCACTGGACCGAAAAAGATGATGTCGCCCTGGCAAAAGGCTATATCCGAACGACTGACGATGCCATCGAAACGTTACAGGCCATGCTCGATGCCGAAGCACTCTTCGGGCCATCCAAAGATGATGATTCCGGCGATTCCCAGCAAGATAACAAATCCAACGAATCCTTCACGGTCGATTGAGGTATATCATGAAACGCTTTTTACTTATCAGTTTGTTTTGCCTCATCCCAGCCATCTCTTTTGCTCAGGATAAAGATGCGCAAAAAGCCGCACCGGTTTCGTTCGAACTCGATGAAGAAAAACTGACGATCGAAGCCGATATTCCGTCGGTCGATCTCATCATTTCTTTCCGCGAAATTCAGGAACGAAACCGCTCCATGAAATCATCCTTCCTCGATGAAATCGTCAAAAGCGCCAAAGAAGAACCGTTTTAGTAATGCATAATGCATAATGAATAATGAATAATTGGGATGCAAAACCAAAGGAGAAGGCTGATTAATGCGGAATGCGGAATGCGGAATGCGGAATTGAATTTGCAAACCAAAGTGTCACTCTGAAGCTAAAATTTTCATTCTTTAGTAATAAACTTGAGAATCTCCCTGCTAACTGCTAACTGCTAACTGCTAACTGCTAACTGCTAACTGCTAACTGCTAACTGCTAACTGCTAACTGCTAACTGCTAACTGCTAACTGCTAACTGCT
>JAGACY010000227.1 GCA_017613855.1 Pseudomonadota bacterium | reverse complement strand
GGTAACCAATGCATGCCTCGAAAGTAGCTTTGTAGCCAAAAAGCTGGTCTTCGTAAGTCTCGTAAGGGCCAAAAACGAACTCGATATCGGAATCGAGTCCGATCCATGCCGCATCGCTGTCGGCATAATCATTGTTCAACAATGCATCTGCGCGCAAATTCAAATAGTGGCGCAGGCTTGGATCGGTCGCGAGTCCTGCTGCTTCACGCAGTAATTTGGCGGCTTTTTCGAGTTCGAGGGCGTATGCAGTACTGTAGGGAATGGCTGTCAGAACACCATCGCGTCTTCGAATGAGCGTCGTAAAACTCATGAATGCTTCGCGATCTTCCGGGTGAGCATCCAGCCAGGCATTAAAATCCTCGCGCGTCAGATCGGCAGGATAAAACCCCGCACCCAGCGGCTTGGTGATGTTTCCGTAAAAAGGCTTGTTGTCATCAAATCTATCCCAGGGGCCGCCCATGATCGCAAAACTCTCAATGAGTTTTTTGGAATGTGTATCTTCAATTTCCTGCTTAAACTGCGGATTGAAATGCGAAACCTGGCGCAGATAAATGGGATTGAGAAAAGCCGATGCACGTACGAGCAACGCCAGAACGGCACGATCCTCGGGCTTGATGGCATCAGGATTGGCTTTTAGATGAACACGGGCAAATTTATCACAAACAAACATGGCATGACCTCATTGATATGCCTTGAAAAAACACAAACCTCATTTTTATAAAACAATTCACATGGATGGGCCAAAAATTTTCTTCATGATTTTCAAAAAAAAGATCCGTTTTCTTTGTATGGCTGCGGCGGTTTGCAGGACGTAAATCCGGTTGCAGAAAATGCATTAAAAAGATCGATTTTTTTATTTTGATCGCTTACAAAATGACTTATAGTCTACAATAGGTGTAATTTTACAGAGTAAATGGAGGTGTAAAATGCCAGACAATGCAACCAAAAAAGCAATTAGCGGAACTCAGTCACTGGCTGGTTCCTTGACAAACCAAAACTCTGCAGTCAAGCCGGCAACCACAAAAACTGGCGGCAATAAGGGAAATATCGTCAAAATGGACGATCCCATCGGAACTGCAACCGTAACATGTGGTGCACTCAATGTACGACAGGGACCGGGAACAAACTATGCACGCATCGGCGGCCTGACAAAAGGTAAAAAAGTTCAGGTCTATGAAGCCAAAGATGGTTGGCTTAAGATCGGTTATGGCACTGGGTTTGGCTATATTTCTCAGAAATATACCGACTTCAAATCCCAGGAACCTGTAGTGGAACCTGAGCCTACGCCCGAACCCACACCCGAGCCTACGCCGGAACCCACACCCGAGCCCACGCCCGAACCCACGCCGACAAATTCCTTCACCATTCGCATTACCGGCGGCAGTGTGAATGTCCGCACCGGGCCAAGCACCGACTATTCTATTATTGGTGTTGCACACGAAGGTGAAACCTATACCGCTACAGAAGTGGCCAGCAATGGTTGGTTCAAAATTGACTATAACGGCCAGGAAGCATGGGTCAGCGGCAAATATGCCGAAAAAACGGACGGCACCCCCACCGATCCAGGTCCCGCGACCGATGATAAAATGGCTAAAGCTGGTCAGATTGCAGCCGAAACTGCCAAATCCCTCAAGGCTCAGTATGTCAGCGAAGGGTGGACTTATTCACAGGATTATCGCTCCAAAAACGGTCACTATGACTGCTCTTCGTTCTGCCATCGCTGCTGGGTCCCGGCTGGGGTCGATTTCAAATGGAATTGTGCCGCCGAGGAAGCAAGAATGTGCGCAAATGCCGGTGGTGAAATCAAATCGGTTAGCGATGTTATCCCGGGCGACCTGCTCTTCTGGAGCTATAAGAACAATGGCAGGTACAAAAATATCAGCCATGTTGCCATTGCGATTGGCGGCGGCAAGAAGATCGATGCCGGTGGTACTCCGGTCAAGGAAGCGTCCATCAATACAGATAAGATGGTCATGATCGGACGACCTGGTTATTTGCTGAAGTAAGCTGCGGCTTTCGTACGAATTCAGGCGGATTTTGAATAAAAATCCGCCTTTTTTGTATGGGGCTTAAGAAAAATAGTGCTTTGAATGATTTGTCTGTGGCGCGGCCTTTTGTGCTGCGCACAATGCGGCCCGCTTGCGCTCGCTATTGGGCTTCGCCCAATACGCGGCGCCATGCCGGAATGGGGATGGCTTTTGTCGCATGTTGTAACAAAATTCTCGGCCTCATTTTGACCACCTCTCATGTTTTTGCTAAAACCCTTTCAATTCTTGTCTCACCTGTGCTTGTGAAGCATGGGGAGATGCCTATTCTGGAGGAATGAAATGTCATACGCTTCTATGAGCGCCAAAAAAGCAGCTGGTTTAACGGCACCTAAAACATTGATGCCTGTCAGCGTCATCCCTCAAAAAACAAAGGGAACTACAGATCCTTTGGCGAATGCGGGTGCGTCTCGGCAGGTTAAATCGCCATCCAATAATCGCAAGTCACCGACTACAGGCAGCAAAACACCGGTGACGGGGACTGATTCTGGATCCAAAGGCAATATCGTTAAGATGGATGATCCCATCGGAACGTGTACGGTGACATGCGGTGCGCTCAATGTCCGCAAAGGCCCGGGGACGAATTATGCACGTATCGGCGGCCTGACTTATGGCAAAACGGTACAGATTTACGAGGCCCAGGATGGTTGGCTCAGGATTGGGTATGGCACCGAATATGGCTGGATTGCCAGCAAATATACCGATTATAAAGAGCCTGAACCGGAACCCCAACTGCCTGAAGGCGCACTGTTTGAAGTCGAGATAACGGGCGATGTCAACGTCCGTACGGGGCCTGGCAAATCCAATAAAGATATCGGTACACTTCACAAAGGCGACAGAGTCGTTGTGTATGAAGAAAAAGATGGTTGGTATCGCATCGATTACAATGGCCAGGAAGGTTGGTTTAGTGGTGCTTATGGAGAGGTCGTTCCCGGCACGGAAACGGGGTATAAGCCCGATCCCGATCCAGACCCCGATCCTGATCCCGATCCCGATCCGGACGATGGGAACAAAGTCGTGACTGCAGGCAAAAATGCCGAACAGGCTGCACGTGAAATGATGGAACGCTCAAAAACGGAAGGGTGGAAGTACAGCCAACCCAATAGGACGAAGGATGGTTATTACGATTGTTCGTCTTTCTGCTGTCGTGCCTGGAAAACAGCCGGCTATGACTTCAGTTGGGCCAATTCCGGGAAAATGGCAAAAATCTGTGATGATGGCGGGGCCAGGGTAGAGACTGGCTCAAACAATAATGCTATTGCTGGGGATCTGTTGTTCTTCGCCCTGAAAGACAGCGACAATTATTTGGGCATTTCCCATGTCGCGATTGCGACAGATAACAAAAATGAAATGATCGACCCCGGGACGAAGAGTATTTCGATAAGTAATCCCAATGGCAGCTACTATGGCGGCAAGATCGTGATGGTAGGCCGTCCGGGGATGCTGATGAAATAAGGCTCTGTACGGAAAATTGTGGATTACATGCATGTAACTAACACATCAAATACTGCAACAATCCGTCACGCCTGGAAGGCGTTACATTTCAATTCATAACCGGGTGCGCCGCAGGCGCGCCCGGAATGAAATAGAAAACCCTCTATAATGAAGCACCAACACTCTGGTTGGATAATGCCCAAATAAATGGCCGGGCGTATGCGCGCAGCGCATAGCCAGGCCCCGCAGGGCGTATGCCGCCCCGTTCCTGTAGAACAGGGCGGCATAGCACGCGATTTATAAAAAAAATATTCCAAACACATTTGACTTTTTTGAATCGGCGTCAACTATCGGTGTTTGTCCGAATGAGGTCGGGCGGTAAGTCACGCAAAAAAAATGATTTGACTTTGAAAAAGCGTGCTTACAGTCCCAGCCCCGTTCAATGCCGCAAAGTTTAACAGCGGTTTGAATACCGCAGAAATATTTATGTTTAAGGAGAAACATTATGAGTAAGATTATTGGTATTGACCTTGGTACAACAAACTCCTGCGTCGCAGTACTCGAAGGCAATGAGCCGAAAGTCATCACAAACGAAGAAGGTGATCGTACAACACCGTCCGTCGTTGCATTCGATGATAGGGGTGAGACGATCGTCGGCCAGTTTGCTCGTCGTCAGGCCACAATGAATTATGAAAATACAATTTTCAGCGCCAAACGTTTTATCGGTATGACTTATTCTGAGCGCGAAGAAGAAGCCAAACACATGCCGTTCAAAGTTATCCGCATGGCCAATGGTGCAGCCGGTTTCGAAGCCCGCGGCAAACAGTTTGCTCCCCCCGAAATCAGTGCAAAAGTTCTGCAGAAACTGAAACGCGATGCTGAAAAATACCTCGGTCAGCAAGTGACCGAAGCCGTCATTACCGTGCCTGCATATTTCAATGACTCGCAGCGTCAGGCAACCAAAGATGCCGGTAAAATCGCAGGTTTGAATGTCAAACGTATTATCAATGAGCCGACGGCCGCCGCTCTGGCCTATGGCCTTGATAAGAAGAAAGATGAGACAATCGCCGTTTACGACTTCGGTGGTGGTACGTTCGATATCTCCATCCTCGAAGTCGGTGACAATGTCGTCGAAGTTATTTCGACAAACGGCGATACGCACCTCGGTGGCGATAACATCGATGAGCTCATCATCGATTGGTTGGTCAAGGAATTCCGTAAAGACAGCGGGATTGATGTTTCGAAAGATAAGATGGTTCTGCAGCGTCTGCGTGACGAAGCCGAGAAAGCGAAGAAAGCACTTTCCTCGATGACCACGACGAACATCAATCTGCCGTTCCTGACCGCCGATGCCACGGGCCCGAAACACCTCAATGTCAATCTGTCCCGTGCACAGTTCGAAGACATGATCTCCGGCATCGTCGCCAAGACCCTCGAACCCTGCAAAAAAGCCCTTCGTGATGCAAACAAATCCGTCAGCGATATCGACGAAGTCGTCCTCGTCGGCGGTTCGACCCGTATTCCTTTGGTTCAGGCCGAAGTTGAGAAATTCTTTGGCAAGAAATCCAATCACAGCGTGAACCCCGATGAAGTCGTTGCCCTCGGTGCTGCCATTCAGGGCGGCGTACTCGCCGGCGATGTCAAAGACATCCTGCTCCTCGACGTTACCCCGCTGTCACTCGGTATCGAGACCCTCGGCGGCGTTACGACCAAGCTCATTCCCCGTAACACCACGATTCCTACCCGCAAGAGCGAAATCTTCACCACGGCCGACGACAATCAGACCAAGGTTACGGTTCACGTCCTCCAGGGTGAACGTGAAATGGCTTCCCAGAACCGTACATTGGCTAAATTCAACCTCGAAGGCATTCCTGCTGCACCGCGTGGCGTGCCCC
>JAGACY010000226.1 GCA_017613855.1 Pseudomonadota bacterium | reverse complement strand
GCAATGACAAAGCGATCCGAAAGCTCTGCAGTCACCACTTCACCAACGGCTTTGCCTTCAATTGCCTTTTGAATGGGCTCGGCCATGATCTCAATGCTTAACAACCCTGTGACGCCCTTGAGTTCCTTGTCTTCGGATTCGTCATAGTCCGTAAACGCCTGAGCAAAATCGAGATGTTCATTGAGGACCTGATTTTTGACGATGGCAAAGCGCTCGGTAGGCTGGTTCGTTTTGATCGTTTTTTCACCGGGATTCGTCAGCTTTGCATAATGCTTCTGAATGACGATCTGATGAAGTTTGGCTTTGGCAGGCGTCGTATAATCGCCAAGATGCTCATTGTAATAAGCCTCGATCTTATCTTTGTCGCGCTCAACAAAATTGGCGATTTCCTCAGTCGTCAAATTCTTGAAGGTTGCGCCGACCGCAGAGCTCGTCAAGCGAACGACTTCGAGATCCGCAGCCGCATTGGCGATGGCATAATCCTGCCACAGCGATTCATCTGACACACTGATCGAGGACATCATGAGCGTCATATAACGGCGTGCGAGCAATTCCTCGCGTTTGAAATCCTCATAATCACGTGCAGAGAGCTGCATACGGCTAAGTGCATCGTTGTAATTTCTCTGCGAGAATTTATTCTTATTCAGGAATCCCAAACGCAAAATATCGTTGTTCCCAGATTCCCAGTTGGTAATGTAGTCGTGCAGTTCTTCGTCACTGACGCGCAAACCGGCTTCACGGGCTGCATCTGCCAATAAATAAATGACACCGACGCCTTCGGCAATCATTCTCGCCTGGGCAGGATAATCCGGTGCATTGTAGATGTCATCTCCACGATAGCGATAGATCATGCTTCGATAAACATCGTAAGAGATCTTATGGCTGCCGACTTTGGCCACATCGGGATTTGTCTTGTTGACGAACAAATCCGTGCCCGGCATACCAAACATAAAGATGAAAACGAGAATAATAACGCCAAAAAGTACAGCGATTAACCAGGAGTTTTTCTGGTCTCTTAAATCCTGAAGCATGCGGGGCTTCTCCGAAATAATCAAACGCCGGGGTATCCCGGTGATTTAAAGCAAATGAAAATAAAAGCAGAATTGCCTCGTCAAAAAAAGGCGCTTTAGTATAAACGACCCCTGTAAAATGACAAGTATTTTGGCGCGCCGTTACCGCCAAGTGTACGTATTTAGCCGTTGCATAGGCCTATTAAATTATTCACTATTCACTGCCATTAAGATCAACCCCCATGATTTTTTAGTCGTAACCATGAGAATTCCCTAATAATTGCGCATTGCGCATTGCGCATTGCGCATTTTATCAGTGAATACGTAATAGTGAATAACGAATAACGTACCTTATGTTGCTCACATTTTGTAAATGCGAAGGCCGGTAAGACTGAGGCAGCCGTTACGCCAAACAAAGTTTCCCATCGACGCACTGAAGTGCCTCGATGGAAGCCGTTTTCTGCTCGCCCGAGACCATGTCCTTAAGCGTGACCGTACCACTGGCGAGTTCATCCTCGCCAAATACGGCGACATAATGGGCATTGCGTTCGTTGGCGTATTTGAACTGCTTGGCGAGTTTGTCAAAGCCGGGATAAAGCTCACACGAGAGACCTAGGGCACGCACCTGTGCAGAGAACCGAACCGCCGTCCCCAAAGCCTGAGCCAGCGCTGGTGCAACGACGACATCGACGTCGTTTTTCATGTTATCGAACATCCCGCGTTCCTGCATGATGACGCAGATGCGCTCAAAGCCCAGGCTAATGCCAACTGCAGGAATGTCGCGTCCCGAGAACATACCGATGAGATGATCGTAACGTCCGCCGCCAGCGATACTCGAACTGAGCCCTTCGGCCTGGATTTCGAAGATGGCCCCCGTGTAATAGTTCAGACCACGGGCAAGTTCAGGACTGACGCGGATTTGCGGTGCATTCGGGAATGATTTGGATGCATCGACGATCACTCTCAGTTCCTGTACAGCCTGGAGCGCTTCGGCTTTATCGGCAAAGAGCGACTCAAGTGCCACTAAAGTCGCCTCATTCGTCTCTTTGGCTTCGATCAGTTCCATCAGTTTTTGGGCATTTTCCTGGGGGATTTCGCGTTCAGCCAGTTCTTTAAGCACACCTTCGGTGCCGATTTTATCGAGTTTGTCGATGGCCGTAATTGCGGTGGTTTCGAGCTCGACGGGAATGCCGCAGACTTCGATAAGTGCACGCAAAATGCGGCGATCATTGAGATGGATGCAGAGTTTATCGAACTTGAGTTCGGCAAAGACATCGCTCACCGCGTGGAGCAGGGCAATTTCGGGCATGGGAGCGAGTGCCCCAATCATGTCGATATCACACTGATAGAATTCTCTAAAACGGCCATGCCCCGGACGGTCTGCACGATACACCGGCTGCATCTGATAGCGCTTAAAAATTCGGCCAATCTCATTTTGATGCATGGCCACAAAGCGCGACAAAGGCACAGTCAAATCGTAGCGCAAACCGAGATCGCATTGACCGGATGCGGCTTTGGCCCCTCGCATGAGAATTTTAAAGAGCAGCTGATCGCCTTCTTCGCCATATTTTCCCATGAGTGTTTCGATATTTTCGATAGCCGGTGTTTCGATGGGAGCAAACCCGTGTTTTTCGTACACACGGCGAATGATATCCATGACGAATGCGCGCTGACGCATCTGTTCCGGGAGAAAATCACGCGTTCCCTTGGGAATTGCTGCTTTGATATTGGCCATAATTGTCTTCCCTTTTGTTTCTCTTACAAACGGATTTGCTCAGGCCTAACGGCCTTCGTGATTTTAATTCGCAATGCGCAATTCGCAATGAGCAATTGAATGACAATGCCTAAAGATAGACTATAAAGTAAAAGAAACACTATTCTTTAGAAATCGCATTGAGAATGCCTGAATAATTGCGCATTGCGCATTGTCAATTGCGCATTGAAGGTTTGTTGCGAACCAATCCGTTTGTTAAAATAAAATGAACGTATTTGGTAAAAAAAAACGCATGCCCGAAAGACATGCGCCAATTGCGCCCGCGAGGGCGCGAAATGCAAAAGATCTTACACCTTGCGGCTGTAGAACTCGATGATGAGGTTGTCTTTGAGGTCGACGATGGGGACATCCTCACGGCTGGGTTCGGTTGTCATTTTTGCAGTCTGTTTTTCAGGATCGAATTCGAGATAGCTCGGGCGAGCGAGTGACGGAGTAGCAATGGAATCCTGGATGAACTGGACTTTCTTGCTGCGTTCACGGAGGGAAATGACATCACCCGGACGAACCTGGAAGCTGGGGATATCGACCTTGCGGCCATTGACGAGGATATGACCATGATTGACGATCTGGCGTGCAGCGGGAATGGTAGGAGCATATCCGGCACGGAAAACGAAGTTGTCGAGACGGCTTTCGAGAAGCTGAATCAGACGCAGACCGGTATCGAGTTTGCTGCTGATAGCGGCTTTCATGTAGATAATGAACTGACGTTCGCTGAGGCCGTAATTGAGACGAACCTTCTGTTTTTCATCGAGGTGTTCACGGTATTCGCTTGCTTTACGGCGATGACCGGCACCATGTTCACCCGGAGGATTGACACCTTCGGCAACGGTCTTGCGGGTCAAACCCGGAAGAGCAATACCAAAACGACGAAGAATTTTAACGCGTGGACCAGTGTAACGACTCATGGGATTTCCTTTTTTCTGTCAAAAATGCACGACAATGTGCGAATCCAAACCTTTTGCGGCGCTCACCGCACAACGGCCAGTACATGTAAAAAAGAAAAGCACCGACCGGATTGTTTTGACCCGTTTGCGGTCGGGCGTATTGCCCGGGTAAACAAGTCGTAGCG
>JAGACY010000225.1 GCA_017613855.1 Pseudomonadota bacterium | reverse complement strand
TATTCTGAAGATTATCGATGGCATCACGGCAGCGTCCCTCATCAATGTAAGCTACGACATCTTTATAAGTGCTTTCAGAAGTGAGTTCTTTGTGAAGCTGGTTGTTCTGATTGATGTAGATGTCATCATTCGGGAATAGCGACTGGGCTTTGTTGCAATGGAGTTTTGCTTCGTCAAATGAACCTTTTGACATTGCAATCTGGCATGACTTGATGGCGTTGTCGAACTCATCCCGTTTGGCTTTTTCGGTATCTTCGGATGTTTGTTGTGGATCCTGCGAGGATTGCTGATTCTGAATCGACTGAACGACGACGATAAGTGCAATGATGAAGAGCAGGAAGAAGATTGCCAGAATGACGATGAGCATTCCCGGAGTAATGGCCGAGCGGGGAGGCTCATCATTGATGCCGAAATTGAGGGACCAGAAGTCGCCGGGTGCGCAATAGCGCATCGTGACATGGCCCAGCGTAATGGCATCACCGCTGTTCAGGATATAGGGCTGATCAATGGGAATACCGTTGACTTTGGTGCCATTTGAACTCTTTAAGTCTCTGATCTCATATTCGCCGCGGGAATTGCGTCGAACCTCTGCATGATCACCACTGACACTCTGATGCTGAATTTGTATGTCGCTCGTCGGATTGCGGCCAATTGTAACACGCGATTTGACCACGTGATATTCACGACCGGCAAAATTCGAGGAAATAACAACAAAACGGGGCTGCAATGCAGGTTCAATATCAAATACCTGGCCACTGTCATCCTCTTTGTGGATATCCGGTTGATTCTCGTCCTGGATATAGAGGCGATAATCGCCAATTTTGATTTCATCGCCAAGGTTAATCGGCGTGGGACCCGCTATTTTCGAGGAATTGACTTTGAGGCCATAACGCGCTGCTACAGGCTCAATAAAAAGCTGCCCCTCTGGATTTGCGTAAATCTTCGCATGATTCCTTGAAACGTTCTGTTCTTTCAGACGAATAAAATTGCCCGGATTACGGCCAATTGTTATCTCAGTTTTCTCGGGATCTATGGGGGCGAATTTTGATTTACCCTCGGAATCTTCAATTAAAATTCTGAGCGCCATAATTTCCTGCTTATGAGCTAATAACAATAAAAACTTGCGCATGACCTGACACAGTCATGCAAACAATCTGATAGTTATACACAACCCCAACGATTTTGCAAAGTTTGTAATTGAATAAATGCATAATTTGGTCACTGTTCTGCCGCTTGTTGCTCTCCGGTTTCCACAGGGGCGAGAAAATCTCTTTAATTCATCATGCTGAACGCATCATGCTGAATGTTTTGCAAGACAGGAGGAATCATTAAAATCTTCTGACCTCTGCATTCCTTTAGGCCCTTGGCGGGGGTCGGAGCTGCGCTCCGGCTGATTAGTTACCATCGTTCCAATCTTCATCATTAAAATGGATAGACAGCTTTACTTGGTTTGTGAGAAAATACCATGCCCTTGGGTATCTGATTCGGGGGGCTTTGAATTACTGTGTTTATTTTCTGGAACCTGGTTTCCGGATTTGTAATGAAGGATTTGTTCATGGTTGAACTCAAAATTTACGATACTGCCGCTAAAAATAAGGTCGACTTTGTTCCTCTCATCGACGGGAAAATATCTATCTACGTTTGTGGACTGACGGTTTACGATCTGCCTCACATCGGGCATGCAAGGACTTTTGTGGTTTTCGATGTCTTCAGACGTTTTCTTAAAAATTGTGGCTATGAAGTCAAGTTTGTCCGCAACCATACCGATATCGATGACAAGATTATCCGCAGAGCCAAAGAGGAAAATACGACCCCCGAGGAACTTGCCGATCGCATGATCAATGAACTTCATAAGGATATGGCCAGCATCGATGTCGATCAGGCCGATGTCGAACCCCGGGTGACCCAGCATATTCCCGACATTATCGCGTTTATTCAAAAACTCTTTGACAACGGGTATGCCTATGAGGCTGGCGGAGATGTGTATTTCCGCGTCTCGGCATTCAAAGATTATGGCAAACTCTCGCACCGCAATCTCGACGAAATGATCAACGGCGTGCGCATTGATGTCAATGAAGCCAAAGAAGATGCGGCTGACTTTGCACTCTGGAAAGGTGAACCTTCCGAAGAAAAACCGGGATGGGATTCCCCATGGGGACGCGGTCGCCCCGGTTGGCACATCGAATGCTCCGTGATGAGCACAAAATATCTCTCCCCATCTTTCGATATTCATGGCGGCGGACGCGATCTCATCTTCCCACATCATGAAAATGAAATTGCACAGGCAAAAGGCGCACAGGATGGCTCCTTTGCACGCTATTGGATGCACGTTGGAATGGTTGAAATCAATGGCGAAAAAATGAGCCATTCACTCAAGAATTTCTGGACCATCCGCGATATCGCCAAGCAGGTACATCCCGAGGCACTGCGTTATTTCTTCCTCACAACGCATTATCGCAACAACATCAATTTCTCACACGATACCATTCACGAGGCAACGCTCCGCATCACATCGTTATATCGTACACTCGATGCCGCCGATCGCATCCTTGCACCAGCTATGGCCAAAGATGCTTCCCTTGCGGCTGACGATAAGGCCATTCAGGCATTGGTCGATCCCTTTGTCGAGGCTATGGCCGATGACCTCAATACACCTAAGGCTTTGGCAATTCTTGCTCAGACTGCCACGCGGGCCAATGAGATTATCGATGCCAAAGGTAAGAAAAAACCAGAACAAATCCGCGAATTGCTTAACTGCCGAAAGGCTATGTCTGAAATGGGCAAATATTGCGGGCTCTTCCTCAGGGACGCTGAAAAGGCTTTGCTCGAACTCAGGGATTATGCCGTGAAACGTCTCAATCTCAATGTCGATGAAATCGAAAAATTACTCGCTGAAAGAACACAGGCCAGATCCGAGAAAAATTGGGCTGTCTCTGACCAGATCCGCGACAAACTCGCCGAAATGGGCGTGCAGATTCTCGATCGCCCCGAAGGAACGACCTGGCAAGTCAATTAGCAATGAGCAATGCGCAATGTGCATTTATTAAGGAATTCGTAATTCGTAATTCGTAATTATTCAGGCATTCTCAAGATTATTCCTTAAGAATGTTGGTTTTTAGCTTCAGAGTCATCCTCTTGTTTTGCATTTCAATTCCGCATTCCGCATTCCGCATCAATAAGAGTCACCCTCTAGTTTTGCATTTCAATTCCGCATTCCGCATTCCGCATTCCGCATTCCGCATTCCGCATTAATCAGAGTCACCCTCTGGTTTTGCATCCCAATTACAAATTACAAATTAGTCAGGATTTCCCTCTGGTTTTGCATTTCAATTGCGCATTGCGAATTGCGCATTGCGAATTTTGTATACCATTCACAATGAACTTCAGCATAGCCTGATGGTTTTGCATTCCAATTGCGCATTGCGCATTGCGAATTGCGAATTACGATACCCCCCATGAAAGGAGAAAAGAATGAGAGTCTTATATAAAGCTTTGGCTAGTGTTGGCATGCTCGCTCTTTCTACG
>JAGACY010000224.1 GCA_017613855.1 Pseudomonadota bacterium | reverse complement strand
GCCATGGCCCCATCGACGGCCTGCTGTAAAGCTTCAGCATTAGAAAGGCATTTGAGTTCTTCGGCGACTTCGTCGGCTTCTCCCGGCTGAATATTGGCCGCAGCGAGTTCGTCGATCTGATAATTGAGGAAATCGAGTCTTTTAGCGCGTTCCTCGAGGGATGCCGCTAGCGTATTGCGTTCGCGCCTAATCGCAGAAAAGGCAGAAAAACGGCGTGAGAAGGCCTCCACCTCATCTTCGATGCATGCGTATCGATCGAGAATATTGAGATGCTTGGCGTCATCGAGAAAACTCACATGCTCGTGCTGACCGGAAATATCGATCACCGTGCGCATGAGATCGCGCAGCGTCGTAATGGTCTGAAGCGTGCCGCCAATATAGATGCGGCCACGACCTTTGCGGGGAATGACGCGGCGAACGACGAATTCATCGTCGTCGAGATTAATCCCAATGGCCTGGAGCATGGCCATAGCCGGGGCATGGCGGTGATCGACCGTAAACATGCCTTCGACAACGGCTTCTTCTGCGCCTGTGCGAATGATATCGGTCGATGCACGCCCACCTAACAACAACTTAAGGGCATTGACGATAATCGACTTACCGGCACCGGTCTCACCGGTCAGAACAGACATGCCATCCTCAAAGTTGAGCTCAAGCTCGGAGATGATGGCAAAATCCTTTATGACAAGCGTGGTTAGCATGATTTTAGGAATTGCATATACCCGTAGAGCCGTGTCGCAACACGGCTCTACAGGGAATATCGTGTCTACAAGTGATATCGTAAAGAGACGTTCCATGGAACGTCTTTACTTTGGGTTATTTATTATAGGCTTTGGCGTGTTCGACAAATGCCGTCATGATGGCCTGGGCCGGCAGAAGCTCGGCACGTTCTTTGGCATTGCGGTCATAGTCGATGATGAATTCGCCTTTTTCAACGTCATAACGGCGGGCAATGACGGCACCCACCGATGCAGAGGCAATCCCCATCGAAGAACAAATTTTGTGCACGGTATAGTCTTCCATTTCGGCAAAGATAATGCCGCGTTCAACGAATCGCCACAGTGTGTCCTGAGCTCTCTTGGCGCGTTCTTCTTCGATATGGGCAGCAATGCGGCCTTCTGCCGGTACATGGCGTCCCTGGCCAAGCCAGAAGTAATTCGTCGAAACGCCTGCACCAAGTGCAATGGGGATATCGAGCTTTTTGGCATTGTCGATAATCAGCTGATTGAGATCGGGATTCGGCAAGGCAATATCAAATTCGTCGTTATAGGAAGCCGTCGAAACACCGACATAGCCATAAGGCACATCGCCGAGGGTACCACGGGTGCCGCTTCGGCCAACGCAGCGCAGTTTTACTTTGGATTCATCGCGTCCAAGATAGGCGTTCGACCAGTGAATCAGAGAGCGCATTTCTTTGATGACGATCTCTGCACCGGAACCGCCAATACCATGGCTGACAATGGCCATGGTTTCACCCGTTTCGAGGCCAAGATCAACGATCTCAACGCAATACTCACGATCGCATATCTCATAGTGGTCGACGATATTAAAATACGTTCCAAGACGCTTGAGACCAAACTTCTCCTCGGCGAGTTTCGCCAGTCGGCGTGGACGCATCAGGCTCCCGACCAAAAGCAGATAGCGAACATTGGCTAGCAATTCTGCGTGATATTTTGGATCAGGAAATGCCGTAGGAAGAGGGATATGAACGATGTATTCCGACCAGAAATCCGTACCGCGCTCCATTTTGATCTCCTTTTAGAGAAAAAAAAAAGCGTGCTTTGTATCACGCAAGATTGCTTTTTTATTAACACACAACATTTCATTTTGCAATCCATTCAGGCTTGCATCAGCTCAAATTATTATAGATAATGTATAGTAGGTTCGTCTTCAGTGGAGGTCTTCATGAAAAAAATCACACTTCTCATTTGTACTGCAGCTTTATTAGGCTTAAACGCATGTAACGAAGATGCGAACAACCAGAGCAGCATCCCTCCGGAAGGCGGACACACCAATCCTCCTGTGACCTGCGAAAATACCTGCGAGGGTGATGACGTCTGTGATGGCACAGAATCCTACAAAACCTGCAAAGACAATGATGGCGATGGCTGTAAAGAGTGGGTGACGCAGCAGTGCGAAGAAAATACCAAATGCAACAAGGGCAAATGCACCTCTGAGGCTACAGGTTGCCAGGACACCTGCGAGGGCGATGATGTCTGTGAAAGTGAATCTGCCTTAAAAATCTGCAAAGACGAAGACGGCGATGGATGCAAAGAGTGGGTGACGCAGCAGTGCGAAGAAAATACTAAATGCGCTGACGGCAAATGTGTTCCCCTCTGCACAAATTCCTGTGAAGGGGAAGATGTCTGTGAAAGTGAGTCTGCCTTTAAAACCTGCAAAGACAATGATGGCGACGGCTGTAATGAATGGGTAATCACGCCATGTGATGAAAACCAAAAATGCGATAATGGCGCTTGCATTGCCAAATGTCCCCTTATATGCGAGCAGGGCCAGAAACAATGCAACGACAAAGCAGTCCAGACGTGTGATGATCACAATGGCGACGGATGCCTCGAATGGGGCGGCGATTCGCTGTGTGATTACCAATGCAGTGAGGGTGAGTGCATAGCGGATCCACTCGCCTGGGTTCCCGCATGTTCCGGCGATGGATGCCCCACCCCCGTGATGGATCTTTCTCAAAAGGTCACTGGCAACAAGAGTTATGTTTTTAAGGCGGATGAGCCAGGAACCGTGATTGCTGGAGCCTCTTCAAAAGATACTACTGTCAGCATTCATTCAGACCCGAACGGGAACAGCTTAGCCAGTGGAAAGATTGGTGCAAGTGTTCACGTCGGAGCCGGCATTTATTATGTCAAAGTGTCGGATTCATCCAACGAGGTTAAAATCACTTTCCTGCCCGATTCTGGCAAATGCGGTTTAAAAGAAACGGTCATCAACCGATACAATTCGCCATCCACATTGAACCTGCCTGTCACTGGCCCAGTTGTTCAGGAAGCGCACATGTACACCGACTGGGACTGGGAGAAACACGGACGGTGGCCCAAATCCATTACAGAATTTCTCGACGAACACAAAGCACACTCCGCAGAGTGGACAGGTATCAGCTTCGGCAATGAATGGTGCCCGCAGGAAGGCTGCGAGTACGGACAGGGGGCTACCGGCAACCCGTTCCCCTGGAAAGCTGAAGCCTGGTACATTTGTATGTACTGGAAAAACAGACCCGCCAAAGGTCAGCGTTTTCTCGTGGTCAATCCGCAAACAGGCGAAGCCGTCGTTTCTGCAGCCGGGTATGAAACCGGCCCCGGAGAAGGCAGTGCGATTGGCGGTGCTGTCTACGAAATTCATAATAAACTCGGTACCAAACATCGATCAACACTGACATTTGGTGAAATGATCGACCAGTCACTTGAGTATGGCCCAATCGACTGCGAATGATCCGGCATAGTCTTTCTGCGGCAGCGAAATATTGAAATTTCCCCTTGCAACACAACCCCAAGGGATATCCACTCACGCCTATCCTATTCATTCACCTCATCAAATGGATTTATACACCTCACCTAACGGAGGAGTTCGCAATGAAAAAAATAGTATTGATGATAAGTGCTGTCTCACTTTGGGGACTCAGTGCCTGCGACAGTGGGGAATCTACAGTCTATGTTTATGCAGATACTGTGCAGGGGCACAGTTCCGACGAAGTCGAGGATCCTGTTACACCTGGAACCGACGATCCTGTCACACCTGGAACCGACGATCCTGTCACACCTGGAACCGACGATCCTGTCACACCTGGAACCGACGATCCTGTCACACCTGGAACCGATGATCCTGTCACACCTGGAACCGATGATCCCGTCACACCCGGGCCCGATGATCCCGTCACACCCGGCCCCGATGATCCTGTCACGCCCCCTCCTTCGTGTACGAGTACCTGCGAAGGCGCTGATATTTGTGAAAGCGATTCTTCCTTCAAGACATGCAAGGATTCCGATGGTGATGGCTGTAATGAATGGGTGAGCATTCCATGTGCCGACAATAACAAATGTACGAATGGTCAATGCATGCCCAAATGCACCGACACCTGCAGCGGAGGCCCGCAATGCGACGGAGCATCTGCATTTAAAACATGTAAAGACAATGATGAAGACGGTTGCAACGAATGGGTAACCACTCAGTGTAACGCAAATCAGAAATGCGACAATGGTGCCTGCGTTGACAAATGCACCAATGCTTGTGAATCGGGCAAGAAAAGATGTGACGGCAATGCCGTTCAGACATGCGGTGACTACAACAATGACAGCTGCTTTGAATGGGGTGCCAACACCAATTGCGGCAGCAACCAGACCTGCAGTGACGGCCAATGCGTCAACAAATGCACCAGCACCTGCGAAAAAGGCAAAAAACAATGCAATGGCAAATCCGTACAGACCTGTGATGACTACAACAGTGACGGCTGCTATGAATGGGGAGGCGACTCAGCTTGTTCCTACCAGTGCAAAGACGGCGCATGCATCAATGATCCCAATGACTGGGTACCAGCATGTTCCGGAGCGGGCTGTCCAACCGTCGTAAACGATTTCACCAAAACCATCTCCGGAAACACCAAGGACGGCGTGAGCAAACTCGATCATTATTCCTGTTCATCGGACACCTCAGAAGCCGGTCCGGAACAAAGCTACATCTTTAAAGTCAACGAACCTGGCACCATCATTGCCGGTGTAACCGAGCCCTCTGGCGGTGACGTCGATGTCCATATCCTCTCCGGCCTCAGTGCAGGCAACTGCCTCGACCGCGGCGACAAAGGTGCCAGTGCCCACGTGAATGCAGGTGTTTACTACGTCGTCGCTGATACCTATGAAACTTCAAGCAATGCAGGATCCTACAACCTCAAAATCACCTTCATTCCCGACTCGAGCAAATGCGGTTTAAAAGAGACGGTCATTAACCGCTATAACTCCCCGTCCACGCTCAACCTGCCTGTCACGGGCAAAGTCGTCGAGGAAGCCCATCTCGTGACAGACCACGACAGAGAAGTTCATGGCAGCAGCTGGTGGCCAAGCTCATTCACCGATGGGTTGGCTGCACACAGGGAATATTCGGCCAAATGGACTGGCATCAACTACGGCAATGAATGGTGCCCTGCGGATGAAGGCGGATGCAAATATGGACAAGGTGCAGCAGGCAACCAGGTCCCATGGAAAGCCGAAGCCTGGTACATCTGTATGTACTGGAAGAATAAACCCGCCAAAGGTCAGCGTTTCCTCGTCGTCAACCCGCAGACCGGCAAGGCCGTCGTAGCCGCCGCCGGCTATGAAACGGGGCCCGGAGAGGGCAAAAAAATTGGCGGTGCTGTTTATGAAATTCATAAAAAACTTGGAACGAGCCACGGCTCTACGCTCACGTTCGCCGAGATGATCGATCAGTCGCTCGAATACGGCCCCATCGACTGCGAATAACAGATACTTGTGATGTGGGGCACGGCCTGTGCCATTCGGCTGCGCCTCATGACATACGGCCTTTTTCTGCCCGGCTATTTGCAACGCAAATACGCCGGGCATACTTTTCCTGACAAACACACAGCCTCAGTCAGCTCCGGTTTCCACACGCAAATGATACATTTTCACAAAACAGCAGAACGCCCAAAGATGCCGTACCAACACACGCTTCCTAAAAAACGCCGTACACTCTGCACTGACATAGTCCAGGTTGCCCTCCTTCTTTTCCTGGGAACATGGCTGATTCTGCCTGCAACAGCATCTGCCGAATCCAACTTACCGGGAAGGCCAATCATTCAAACCGATGTTGACCATTATGGCTGGGCAAGCGTCACTCTTTCGACCCAATGGCACGGCCAAGGTGGACTGGATCACCAACCACTGCCCGGATCAATTGTTCACATCAGGATCATCGAGACCTATCCCGACATTTTATCCAAAGAATGCCGTGAAGAAGCCGAACTCCCCGACACATGCCGCACAGACAATCCTAAAGTCATTTATCAAGGATACCTGCAAACCAATTCAAATGGAGATTACAGACTCAACCTGCATTTGAGGGGATACTACCATCTCGACGCAAAACTCGTAAAAGTAAAGCCGGAATTTGAATCCCTCATCAACAATGTCCCCGACGAATACCGGCAGACACTTTTGGGGTTTGACAGCACAAGCGACTGTTCACTAACCCCCGAAGTAAAACCACTCCAACATATCTACCCTTTGGGGGAACCCATCCTTTTCCACCTTACCCCAAAGCCTTCGGGATGCGGAAATGAAACCCCCAACCGGTATTATCGCGTCCAATACGGCAATCAGAGCGAGGTTTTTCGCGTCGACGCTTTGGGAACGCTCATCGAGTTCAATCCCGGCAATACAGATCCCGGTCTGCTTACGGTGCACATTCTGGACGAGCCCCAGGAAAATCTTAAAATAGGCGGGCTTTCACTTACCACAGAGTTCATCTCATTCCCTCCGATCTATCCGACCTTGGAAAAATTGGAGACAAGCAAGGAAGCACCTCAGAGCTCCATCGTCTATTCCAAAAGACCCATATTCAGGGATAATGCATTCAACGTGTATTATTACGACAAAGTCCTGGCAAAAGATGTCAAAATCAATCCAAACGGGCTCAACCAAACGACAGTCACCGTATTTCCCATCGATGAAATTGCACATTTTCCAATGGGTGACATTAAAGCAACGCTTTGCACCCAATCATGCCAGGAGCTCGATCGTGCCCATCACCAACCCAATGACGGCGCTCCCACCTTTGACGTTCCCCGAAATTTTTACGGCACGGATGCAGAACTGTTTGTTTATACCAATAAACTCAAAGATACGGACCTGGGCATCAAGGTGACAATTCCGCCGGGAATCATAAACTTAAACAATATCCTCATCGCGGTTGGTTTTCTGCTGTTAGCCTTCGCAGCTGCAGCGATGGTGCGCCGGCTGAAGATCCTGCATCTGCTGCCAGCCACCCCCGGCCCCAAGGATGATCCCCAAGAACACATCGTTGCATGTGTCAAAACAGTCTATCACCACCTTTTGGGCAAAGAAATGGAAGCCTGCAGCGACCCGGCAAAGCTCCTGTATATGGATGCCGAAATGCAGCAGTTGTCCAATCTGAAGGAAATCGAACAATATTGCCTCATCATACGCAATGCACTGGCAAACAACATCACAAACGAGACAATCCGGACTGTCCGAAACCGCAGTATGCGGCTGCTGAAACGCTCCCCGAAACAGGGATAAGCGTTATCTTGCTATTCACTAT
>JAGACY010000223.1 GCA_017613855.1 Pseudomonadota bacterium | reverse complement strand
TTTTGCTTCTCATTAAAATCATGATTGCCATAAAAGATAAAAAACGCAATTAAACAGGATAATGCGCTTCATCCTGCCCATTTGAAATCATTTCGCATTCCGAATTTTCTACGGATATGGTATATATAAAATGAAGGCGCGGCGTATGAAATAGCCGCGCGCGCAGTGCGTATGCGCCAGCATAGCACGCGCATCCAAATGCGCACAGCATCCGATCATTCAACATCCAGCAAGGGGAAAACGTATGGCAGACGATATGGAATCGACGATTCTCGAAATGATGAACAAACTCGGTGGAATTGAAAAATTCCAAAGCAATCCGTTCGCTTTTATCGGCGAAGTGTTTAAGCACCCGGAATTGCTGGCGCAAATTGACCAGCTCTCCAAAACACCCGAAATGCAAAAACAAATTGCCGAAAGCATGAACAACCCGATGTTTCAGCAAATTGTCGGAAACAATCCCCTGCTCGCCGGAATGATGAACGACTACCAAAACCGCCAGGCTGCTCAGGATGATGACACAATTGATGCAGAAGATGACGACGACGAGGATGACGAAGGCGAAGGCATCGCCGTCAATGGTTACGATTTTAATATTCCCGGATGGCAGCCCATCGACTGGCTCAATCCCGTCAGCAACCAGCCATTCTTCATCCCCGATGATCCCGAAAAACGCATCCATTTCGCCGATGTTCTCGACGAAATTCCCGAAGAATGCCGCGAACGCGTCGAAATTATCGCCGAAAAACGCCTCCAGCAGCACCTCAATCCGATGCAGATCGACCAACTCGAGACGATTGCTGCAAAATATGACCTCGAGCCGCTCGATTTAATGGCCACACTCGGCGGATTTATTGGTGAAGTCTGCTATTGTGCATCCCTCATCATGACCGATAATGACGATGATTTGTGCGATCTGGTCAAATTCGCACTCGCCAGCCTGCACCGCCGTTCGGGCTTCCCCGTCGCCAGCTACCTCACACAAAACCTGCTCTATCTCGATACATTTGACGATATTGAAGAAACAGACTGGGAAAACTTCGTCTGGTCACTCAGCGGCAACCCCGTTTCGGGCCGCGACGGCAACTTTGTCGCCACGTGGGATGACACCACGCTCATCGCCGAAATCGCCGCCGATAATCTCGCCGACAAACCAGAGCTCTACCTCGGCGTTTGCCTCGGCATGCTCGGATGGAATGCGCTCGATCTCAAGGATATCGCCAATCCGCTGTCAACCCTGCTCAACAATGCCACGGACAAAATCGCCATTCGCAACCTGCTCCTCGAATGCCTCGGCGGCAAAAAAGTCTATGCACTCACGATCGCAAATATGCCCGAAGCCATTCAGGCTGACGCGCTGCAGTTCGTCATTGCCAATGACGGACTCAATGCCCTGCTCGAAAAAGCCGCACAGTGGCAGCCTTCCAACAACGCGCTCACGCAAATGCTCATCACAAAACTCGACCTTTTGTGGTCAAAAGCCGACGCAGACAGACGCGATGCCTTTATTCTGCATGCCACACACCTCAACGACGAATCACTCGCCATGGCCGCACTCAAAGTCGGTGTCGCATGGCAGCCCGATAAATACCGTCTCATCGCACTCGACTCGCCCTACGAAAATATTAAACAGTGGGCCGAAGATTTGAAAAAATCTTAATATCGCTCGCCTATGGGCCTGTAGGCCCATACGGCTCGCTGCCGGCGCTATTTCATACGCGCCGGCTTTTTTTATTTTTTGCATTTCTCAAAGGCTGCTGCCGCATCTTTACAGGCAACACAGGTGCCCACTTCTGTCATTTCAGGATCGTTGCACACGTTGGTGCAAAGATGAGAACCGGCTGCCCGGCCATACCAAAAACAGGCACGATCCGCACTCTTGGGCACATATTTTCCCGCTTCATAATCCTGCGCAAGAATAACTTCGCCAATGGGATGAGGCTGCGATGCCGCATACACGAGGTAAGCCAACTCGCGATCATGATCGGCTTCGATCCCTACGAGTTGATCACCTTCGTACAATTTGGCGAGCTGCAACGAGGTCGGATAACCGATAAACGGCATTTCCTGCGGGTAATCGTCACCTCGTTCGAGTGCTTTCTGATAGCATTTCAAAATGCTTTGACCAAACCGGGCTCGCTGCTCTGCCGAAAAGATAGCGGTCACATCGGCTTCGGGCTCATTGTGATATGTCACCTGATCGTAAGCACGGTCGCACGCATCGCGCGATGGGAATGCATCGATAAATTTATCAATGCAATCGACGGCCGCTTCGCGTGCACTCAGGGTGACTGGCGATTGAGCATCGCCTGCCGACAAACCGAGCAGCAACCCACAGGCTTCGTCATAACCACCGGCCTTTTTGGCGGCATCGATAATGATCATCTCTTTCTTGCCCGATTTTTCAATCTCCTCACGAATAGCCTGATAATTCTTTTCATTCAGAGGCGTCCCAAGCATGCCAGTGGCTTCTTCGGCAGAATCCGTAAACAAAGCCGCTGCATAATAGTGCGCAAGATTCAGCCAGGCATTGTCCGAACCATTTTCGGCCGCTTTATGAAGCAATGCATAGCCTTCGTCCCAGGTTTCAGCCTCATTCATTAAGGTAATTGCCAAGGTCAATTGAGCTGGTGCATAATTCTTATCCGAAGCTTGCTTTAACAACGCAGGAATCTGTTTGGATTCCTCTAATGAGCCAAACTCCATCAAACGCGCCAAATCATACATAGCTTTGGCATCTCCGCTTTTGGCGCGCGTTTCGTAAATGCCTTTAAGTTTGCCATAAGCAAAGTCGCGCATATCGAAAGCCATATTTTTAACGAGCATGTCGAGCGTTCGTTCATGCCCCATTTCGGCAGCTTTCTTCAGGTATTGCTTGGCATCCTCTTGTTTCTTGGCATCGCCCATGGCATTCGCAAACTCATATAAACCGCGCTGCGAAAGGATATCCGCATCCTGTACATCCCGAATCGTCGTCATATAACGAATGGCATCTTTATAATTCGGATCGGTATGCGTGCGCGTTTTAAATATCTCGCTTGCAAATTGCTCTTTGGCGCGATCATCCCCAATTTCTGCGCGCTCCCGCAAAGCATTGAGCTCTGCCGACAATTCCCCCACCGCATCAAATGGCTTTAATACGGCTTTTTCAGCTTCTTCGGGCGAAAGAGATGCAATCTGCGCAATCGGTGTCGGACTCAGCCCTTTTAATGCAGGCACTTGAACGCCCTTATCTTCGATTAAAGTCGGTTGAGGTTCTTCAGGTTTAGCCTCCTCTTTAGCTTCCCCCTCGGGATTTTGAGGTGCTTCAGCAAGTGCTTCGGGCTGAGGTGCCTCTTCGGGTTTAGGCGCCTCTTTCTTTTTTGAGCATGCCGGCGACGCTAACAAACAAAGCGACAAAAAAACAAATGTGAATCTTCGTTTCATGTTGGGTTCCTTTTTAACTATTCACTATTCACTAT
>JAGACY010000222.1 GCA_017613855.1 Pseudomonadota bacterium | reverse complement strand
GTTTTTTCAGGATGTATATCTCTCGAATATGCAGCATTGCCGCACAATTTGCGCATTATTCCGGAAGGATTATTTTCGGGATGCGGTGCATTGGAACGCATAAAATGGCCGGATACAGTCGATGACATCCAAAAGCATGCATTTCTGGACTGCTATGATTCGGATATCTGGACCTATTATGAACTCGACAATGGCATCATGCGCAGAATGCGAGCAGATCCCAATGAACTTGATCCGGAACATATCTTCTATTTGCCACAAACACCTTTTGTCCAGTCATGTATTTATAATATTCTCGACATGCTCTATGCAGAGACGATACATTTACCGGAATTAATTGCAGAAAGAGTTTCGATATTTCGGCAGGCTCTCAAATTTTGCCGTATTTTAACAGGAGATGATACCTATGCCGTAGGTCAGTTGGCAGAACTCTGCAACCATGTTCTTTTAAAAATTGAGATGGAAGACATCCAAAGCGGAAAAGCACTTGAATCCCTGTTATTCATGACTGCAGAAGCTATCGGCGGAAGTGGTCAGACATACAAACTGGCCGAGAAAGCCATGTATGATATATACAAATTGCGCTATCAGAATAGTAAAAATTACCAGGAAGCTATAAAAAACTCTATGGGCAAAGCGCTGAATTTGTTTGGTGCCGAACTGACGCCTACGCGTTATCACCCCATGATATGGCACCACACGGCCAGTTTTTGTGAAGAATGGGACTATCTAAATTTCGTATTTAGAATAGAAGGGTTGCTGCGGGGCCTTGACTTTGAAGTGACACGAATCAATCCGGATTGCAGTGAAGATGATACCCTTGAACAGTGGCTTTCATCATGGAGTCAGGCTATTGCGCCGTGTGAGCTGGTCATTCTTGATTTAAAAGCGCCCCAAAAAGTCGACAAAGTTCCCAATCATATCTTTTCCATCACTTCGTTGGCACATGCAGAAATCATTCGTGATTTTCTGGAATCCTGTCATTGTGCTCATCAAATCGAATGCTGGAGCTCAGGCAGCATCGTGCAGTCGGGATTGCATTTCGTTTAAAGAAACGCGCCCTTTTCTTCATTCTCTTTGGCAAATGATTTCATGATAGTGCGTTATCATTATTATGTCTCCGGCGAAGTCCAGGGCGTTGGTTTTCGGTACAAAGCTCAGCGCATTGCTTCAAGATTACAGCTGACAGGATGGGTACGAAACCTTTCGGACGGCCGTGTCGAATTGGAATTACAGGGCGAGCAATTGGATATTGAGCGGTTTTTTCCATGGATGGAAGACAGCTGCTACATAGAGATAGCGAAAATTGAAGCCAAAGAGCTTCCAACCGTTGACAATGAAGCATCATTTGGTGTTCGTTATAGCGTATAACCTTGCACTGCAATGCAATAAAGAATTTGTTCTTTGATAAATAAAAAAAAGAAATGAAACTTTCCAATATTGAGTTAAAAGGGAAAAGGCAGGGGACATTCCTGCCTGTACTTTTGTTTCCACATAAAGAGGTTTGTCAGTGGATGTTATCAAAACGGATATTGCAGTGATAGGTGCCGGCGGTGCCGGCTTAAGAGCGGCCATTGCAGCCGCACTTCATCACCCAGAATTGAAGATTTCACTCATTTCGAAAGTCTATCCCATGCGCAGTCATACGGTTGCTGCTGAAGGCGGAGCTGCGGGTGTCATTAGCCCGGATGATACGCTTGATAAGCACTTTGAGGATACCGTTTCTGGCGGTGACTGGCTTTGTGATCAGGATGTCGTATCATTCTTTGTTTCCCGAACGACACAGGAACTCTATCAACTTGAGCATTGGGGCTGTCCATGGAGCCGCACTCCCGATGGCCATGTGAGCGTGAGAAAGTTTGGCGGTATGAAAGTCCCCCGCACGTGGTTTGCAGCCGACAAAACGGGCTTTCATATCCTTCATACGCTGTATCAGACATCGACCCAATTTACCCAAATACAACGTCTGGATGAGCATTTTGTCATTGATTTGCTTGAAGAAGATGGCAGGATTTGTGGTCTGGTGACATACGACTTACAAAATGGGATCTTCAGAACTGTTCTGGCAAAAGCCGTCATCATTGCAACCGGTGGTGCAGCACAAGCTTATAACTTCACGACCAATGCTACCATTGTGACAGGCGACGGCATGGCCCTGGCATATCGCCATGGTGTTCCGCTTCGCGACATGGAGTTTGTCCAGTATCACCCGACCGGTCTGTTGGGATGTGGTTTGCTCATCACCGAGGGATGCCGAGGAGAGGGAGCGGTTCTCGTCAACAAGGATGGTTACCGCTATCTGCAGGATTATGGCCTGGGCCCCGAGACACCATTGGGCGCCCCCAAAAACAAGACGATGGAACTTGGGCCGCGCGATAAACTGTCACAGGCATTCTGGCATGAGCAGCAAAAGGGTCGTGTATTCGAAACACCTCTTGGACCGGCAGTTCATCTGGATATGCGCCATCTGGGTGCCAAAGTCCTTCATGAACGTCTGCCGCTCATTTGTGAACTTGCACAGGCTTATGCCGGTGTCGATCCGGCCAAATCCCCGATTCCCGTTCGTCCGGTCGTTCATTATACCATGGGCGGCATTGAAACCAATATCCATGCAGAAACCCGCAAGCCTGGTCTGTATGCAGCAGGCGAATGTGCATCCGTTGGTATTCATGGTGCAAACCGTTTGGGCTCAAATTCCCTCGTTGAAACGCTCGTCTTTGGGCACGTCGCTGGTGAATCCGCTGCCGATTATGCACTCCAGACCGATTTCGGAAATGAGTCCAAACTCACAGATGATGCTCAAGCTGCCATAGATAAGGTTACAGCCCTGTTCGACGGCAACGGTTCGGAATTCCCTGCGGATATTCGTCGTGAAATGGGAATAACCATGGAAGAAGGTATTGGTATATACCGCGACGAAAAGGGAATGCAGACCACAATCGATAAACTTCGCGATTTGCAGGCACGATATAAGAATATCCGAATTCAGGACACCCTGGGACGCGTCTTTAACTACGATTTAATTCGTGCACTGGAACTTGGTTTTACACTCGATGTCGCCGAAAGCATGGCACATAGTGCACTTCAGCGCAAAGAATCGCGCGGAAGTCATCAACGTCTCGAACCGGAATACCAAAAGCGCGATGATGAGAATTTTTTAAAGCATTCACTGGCTTACTATCGGGAAAATGAAGTTCCCCATATAGAATATTCCCAGGTCACGATTACCAACTATCCGCCTGCACAGCGTTTATACGGCGAACAAGCCGAAAAATCGAAGTAATACATCATTATGGATAATAAAAAGAAGAAATTTCAAATACTTCGTTACCGTCCCGAAACGGACGATGCCCCGCATTTTGAAACATACGAAGTATCCTATCGTCACGAGACCTCCATTTTAGACGCGCTCAACGAAATTCGCGACACTCAGGCACCAGACCTGAGTTATCGGTCATCCTGCAGGATGGCCGTCTGCGGCTCTTGTGCCATGATGATCAATGGCGTGCCCCACCTCGCTTGTAAAACATTTGTGCGCGATTACGAAAAGGTCGATATCATCACGCTCGAACCCCTTGAGAATTTCCCCATTGAGCGCGATCTGGTCTGCGATATTTCGGATATGGTAGAAAAGATCGAACGCGTCAAACCTTATATTATTCCAATAGACAAAGCCAAACCTCTGACCGAAGATTATGTTCAAAGCCCACGTCAATTAGAAAAATACCGCCAATTTGCTCAATGTATCAATTGCGGCTGTTGTTATGCAGCATGTCCGCAATACAAATTGAATAAGGAATTTATAGGTCCGGCTGCATTAACGCTTTTATATCGATATAATCATGATAATCGCGATGCAGGCACACCTCAGCGCCTCGAAATATTAAATCAGGATTCCGGTGTCTGGGGTTGCACCATGGTCGGTTATTGTTCGGATGTCTGTCCAAAGTTAGTCGATCCGACTTCTGCAATTCAACTGGGCAAAGGCGCAAGTGCTTTTGATTACATCAAACATTTCTTTAAGAAAAATAAATAATATGGAATCACATCGAAAACCCTATATTCGTGAGGTCAAGCGTTCATGGTGGCTATCCAATCGTGCATATACCCGATATATGATCCGAGAAGGAACAGCCGTCCTGAGCCTGCTCGTATCCCTTGAACTGCTTGCCATCTGCTTGATAACCGTGATTTTTCCGGACAATGCACAAACGATCATCGTCACGATGATACAACATCCCGCAGTCATTGTTTTTAATATCATTGCATTGCTGGCAGTCATGTTTCATACCGTGACCTGGTTCAGTTTGATGCCCAAAGCGGTTCGAGTGTTTCGTTCTTCCTCACCGAAAGAAACGCGGCTCATTCCTCCACATTTTTTTCTCATCTCACTTTGGCTCGTGACAATCGTTGCTTCCGCAATCATTGCATTGGCACTCATTTTTGCAGTTTAAGGAGTTGTCATGTCTACGCGTTCGAATGAGCCACCCTTCTGGGGATTGTTTGGATTTGGCGGAATGGTCATCGCGTTTGCCTTCCCTGCATTGCTGATTTGTATGATCATTGCCGGATTGAGTGACGGTCACTCGACTTTTCATATCACCGAAGTCATATCTCACTGGTGGGGAGCAGCAGCCCTGTTTATCATCATATTTGGGGCTGCTTTTCACGGTGTTCATCGCATCTATCATAGCCTGAATGATCTAAAAATACATACAGGCATTTTACACCGTATATTATTGTACGGATTTGCAGTCTGTATTTCGATTGCTGCTTTTGCCGCACTTTTGATGAACTATATTCATCAAATATAGTTTTTGTATTTCGGTTGTGATTAATCAGCGTGGAGTACACAACAAGAGGGTGTACTCTACTTCTTTGATGTTCAGTTCATCAAAATGGATTTATCAATACATCATCGATTTATTCTTTTTGTTCATCGACCCATGCATTGAACTCATCGTAAAGAGGTTCTCCTGCAATATAAGAAAGAACGGGAATATCCTTGCGGCATTCTTGAAGAATCGGATAGGCCAGTTCAGAAGCCTTGCCCCTGTTGCAATGAAGAATGACAGGCTTCTCGGCAGGTATTTCCTCTTTACGCGCTTCCAACTCGGTATAGGGAATATACATTGACCCGGTAAAAGCTTCATCCCTTTTGTATTCTTCCGGAACGACATTGATGATGACCAGGCCCTGGCTGTACGTCTCTTTCATATATTCAAGTGCGGCTTCCGGTTCGAGCGGACCAAGCCAATCGGCAGTATGGTCGATCACCTCGGGAATTGGGGTCGGAGGATTGCTGGTTTCATCTTCTTCTGGAGTTGTTGGATCCTGATGATTGTCATCGCCTGGCGTGTTCTGTCCGGTTTGCTGTGTCTGTTTGTCCGTTTTGACATCATCGTCAGAGCCGCACCCCCAGAAAATCACACCACAAGCCAACATCATGCAAATCCAAACTCGATGTACCATCTTTTCTCCTTCAAAGCATATTCCATACAAATGAATCAATGGTTTGCCCATTTTTCCCCATTTCCCCTCTCATGATTCAAATGAAAGGGGAAATGAAGTTATGATTCACTCCGACAATTCCCGGCAGGAAAACACATCGCAATCCTCTGCCTTATGCAGAATGACGACGGCGTCGAATGAGCAAACCGGCACCCGCAAGCATCATCAATGCCAAAGGAAGCGGTGCACCATTGCCATTGCCCTGTGAACAGCCGGAATCAGTACTGATAATACCCGCAGAAGTTGGTGATGTTGGATCATCATCATCATCATCCGAAGTACCATCGTCTACAACGCACTTACCAGTTCCCTTACAAACCTTACCATCATTGCAGGGATCATTCTTCCATTTGCCGTCTTTGCAAACCATGCGGATTTTCCCGTCACACTTGGTATCATTATTCGTGCATTCGGGCTTAATGGCACAATCATTATCGATGCAAATCAAGCCTTCCGCGCATGGATTAGCTTCCCATTTGCCACCCGAACATTTCAGACGGTCCTGATTCTCATCACATTTGAACTCACCATCCTGACACTCACCGACATTCATACACTGTTTGCCGGAGCAAACCTGATTGGGCTGACAGGGATCATCCTGCCATTTGCCGGAAGAACAGACCTGATGATTGTTGCCAATACATCGAACATCATTTTCTGTGCAATCCGGATCCGAAGCACCGATATTAACGCAATCCTTTCCGGAACATTTCTGATTCGCATCACAAGGAGCGGAAATCCATTGACCGGAAGAGCATCGCATACGTTCTCCGGAACTGTCACATACCGTATCATTCTCGGTACAAGTGGTAGGCGCTTCAACATTTGCACAGTCATTACCACTGCAAATTTGTCCGGTTGGACAAGCATTCGGGACCCAATTCCCGTTGTTGTCACAAATCTCACGATTGCCGGACGTGTCGCAGCGTGAAGCACCTTGAGTACAAGTTTCAGCAGGAGGAGCGACAACATCCACACATGTACTTCCCTGGCATGTCTGTCCTGACGGGCATGGACTCAAAATCCATTGTCCACCCTCACAACTCTTTCTTGAACCATCCGATTCGCACATGAACTGCCCACTTGTACAGTCCTCCACTGTAACAGAAACACAATGGTCTGTGTCACACTTCATATTGTAAACTGTACAATCCTGTTTATTGATTGTCCCGTTTTCGCAGGCAACCACGATATCGCCTTCACACGACTTCGTGTTTCCTTTGCATTCATGGCATGCTCCGTCGAAGCAGTAAGGTGTCGATGCCGGGCACACATTCTGAGTTATTGTATAATTGATACAGGATTGAAGCTGTGATTCACTGATGCACTTGGCAGGATCTGAGGGTTTACACTCATTGCACTTGTTGTTATTGCATCCTTCAGGACAATAATCATCTTTATAGGTACCATTGACACACGAACGAACACTATCGCCATGACATGTAATACTGAAACTACTGGGATCACAGTCTCCGCAAATACCGAGAGACTCAATGCACGTACCTGTTGTGCAACGGTTTATGACCTCATGGGCACGGGCCAATGCCAAAACGAAGTCAATGCGAGTCATATAATAGTCCGGATAATAGCTGCCCCCTCCTGTTCCATTGACAATGCATTGATGTGCCAGTGTCTGAACATACTCATAATACCAGCTCGACGGGGAAACATCCGAAAAAGACTGAGAGTAACTCTTTGCAGTGGAAATCTGGCTGCTTGTAAAGTAGGCCTTTGACAACATCGTAGCAGCTTCTGAGCGCTTCAAATAACCTGTCGGATTGAATTGAGATCCCCCTGTTCCATTGATCACACCTTTATTGTATAGAGTGACAATAGCTTTGTAGACTTCAGAAGAAGTATCTGTCGGAAGATCCGTAAATGGCGGTATAGATGACAGATCCGCTTTGCTGTTATATTTTAAACGATAAATGAAAACAGCAGCGGCCTGGCGCTGAATACTGCATGTCGCACAAAAATGAGTCGATAAACATCCTTTAGCAACGCCCATGTTATAAAGGGCCTCTAAAGCCTCGGCTGCATAATGGGTTTTGGCAACATCATAAAATTGATCCATGTGATTTGAAACGGTGGTCTGACATTCAGTTACCGGAGTCGCCTGGGCAAAAGCGTTTGTTCCGGCTACCATAAGCGTCAAACCCAAACCCAATGAAGCAGTTACGCCCAATCTTTTCTTCAGACTCTTTCGCATAAAACTCCTCCTTAAATATCGAAAAACCACAAAACTATCCAGAATGGTGTTGCTTAAAAACCAGTTTCTGTATGTAAAAACACTCAAAAGACGATGCATACAGCGAATTCTTCAGATGACAATTCGCTCCTGTCCATTGTTTTGTCTCAAAAAAATAATGTGCCGAATCTTTTTTTCAGCACACCAATTATATAATTTACTCAAATATTGAGCAAAATCAAGCGTTTTTGAATATTTTACATGTATT
>JAGACY010000221.1 GCA_017613855.1 Pseudomonadota bacterium | reverse complement strand
CCTGAACTTCCACGCGCTGATGGACCAGATGGGTTTTCTCCTCAATGAAAGAGGGTAACACCTCCTGCAGTTTAGCATCGACAACACTGCCAAAGCGTAGACAAATACTTCGATCAATTCGGAATCCCCAGAAGCACAAAATTGATTTCCCAATGAAAGAAGAAGCTCCAGACAGCGTTCATCATCCGGAAACCCTATCAACCAGGCATGTTCTTTAATATTTTTAATAAGTTCTTCGGCATTTCGATCATCAATACTTTTAATAATAGGCTTGAGATGCGTTATATATTCGTATCGGTTTTCGATAGCATTTGTATTAATATTTTTTGCGCCTGTAGGACGGGATAACGAAACGACTTCATCCAGATTGGAATCTGCCATAGGGAACGGGAAAGGCATACTTAAAACATTTTCACCGAAATAGTCATTCTCAATTTGATACAGAATCGGAAGTGGATCACCCACCTGATAATGGCATTCCGGTGAAGAATGTGCAATATATTCGTGTACAAGATCTTCCTCTTTCGAATCATCGGGAGGATTAAATTTATATTTAATTTTAAAGCAGGGGACGCCGCAAATCATTAAATCATCTTTCTGAATCACCTTATCATCCCGCAATGGCATATATTCAATCGATGTAATTGTCGCAATGGTTTTGCGGCCATTGTTTATAAGTTTATAGAGCTGTTCTGTATCTGTGGTGCATTTTTCTCTGTCATTCTCCAATCTTGAACAGATCCTGTTGATCATGCGTGTACGTTCATTCTTTCCATTCAATGATGTTCGCATTGCCATCCAAAAAGCCACTACCAATACAAGTGGAAGTGTAATCATCGTATAAGGCAAGACGAATGATATGAAAATGAGCCCCGGCAAATAATATAACAAGCCCCACTTATTCTTCTCAGTATTCGCAAGTTCGGCTTTGGCTTTTACAGATGCATCAATGTAATAATGCATAATAGAATCCGGAACGTTTCTCGGTGTACTGTCCGGCAGTTCCTGCCATATATCGAGATTCCCGGATTCACCGATAGATTCAATATCATTCAATTTCTTGTTCAGCTCGCGGCTGCGATCAAGATCTTCTTTTTGAAAACTTGAAATAGAAAAATTATTGGCTTTAAACTGTTCAAATACTTCAATTAATGCTTTGGCATCTGCCTGACGGTCTTTAACTGTCGGTTCGAGCATTTTGCGCAATGTACTAACCAGGGCAGGAGGCATCTGCTCCATTTCAGGTTCAAAGATCAGCCTGAAATCCTTTTGTGGCAGGTTTGCCGGTGATTTGCCAGTAAACAACTCAATGGCAACTGCAGCGAGTGCATAGATATCACTGGCAGGCTCTGGGTGCCCCATCAACTGCTCTGGGGGCATGTAACCAAAAGTACCGGCTACCGTCGATCCACCGCTCTGTACCTGAGGATTGGCAACTGCCCCAAAGTCGATGAGCGTCACTTTATATCCCGTCTTGACAGGGGTAATCATGATGTTCGACGGCTTAATATCCCGATGAATCACAGGTGGTGTCATGCTGTGAAGCTGCGACAAAATCCTTAATAACTGAATCAGTATATCGTAAACATCATCTACCTTAAACCGGTGCCCTGCCTTGAGCATCTGCGCCAGCGAAGCACCCGCGACATATTCCTGTACAATATAGGAACATGGAGGATCATCCTCAAGACAGTCGATAGCATCATAAAACTGAGCAACCCCGGAGATATGAATCGATTCGAGTACTTTAGCTTCGCGCTGAAAGAGATCGTACTCTTTCCAGGTTTTAACCGATCCGATATTGAGCTGTTTGATAACAACGGATTGCTGATCGCTCAATCGAAGCGCCAGATAGATTTTGGCCTGTGCGCCATGCCCGAGTTCTTTAATAAAAATATATCTATCCTGAAGGGATGGCGGGGTTTTGATCGATGGGTTGCCATTCGCCTGTTCATTCGATTCGGGTGAATAAACCTCACGGTATTCCTGGTTCGAAACATCTGCCGAATTGTTGGTGAGAGATTCTGTTTCAGTACCTGCCATCATTGCCATCCTAATCATGCTTTTTCAAGTGAGGACATGTCTATCCCGGGAATGATTATACCATAAAAAGCTGCATCGCGTGGCGTATTTTCAAATAGCCACGCGCAAGCGAGCCGTATTTGGCCAATCAGGCCAAAAAGGCGAAGCAAATAAATAGCGGCCCAGAATGCAGGTAAATTCGTATTTTGATCAATTCAATGCTATATAATGCACGCGCATCAGGAATGCGTTTTCTGGCAGAATCCTCAATAGAAGGCATCGAATCATGACGGAATTTACACAGCTTCCCATTTACAAGCATCAGGATGAGATTAACGCGGCATTGGCCAGCCATCAGGTCATTGTCGTTCAGGGACCGACGGGATGCGGCAAAACGACGCAGCTGCCGCGCATTCTGCTTAGAAATCCGATGATTACGGGACGCATTGGCCTGACGCAGCCGAGGCGCATCGCGGCCGTCAGTGTGGCTGCGCGACTGGCCAAGGAAATTGGGTGCGAACTTGGCGAAGAAGTGGGTTATGCCATTCGATTGATAACAAAACCAACGAAAACACGATTCTCAAAGTGATGACCGATGGCATTTTGCTGCAGGAATCGCGAAGTGATCACCTGTACGAGCAGTATCAGGTCATTATCATTGATGAGGCGCACGAACGATCGCTGAACATCGATCTGGCACTCGGTCTGCTGCGCATGGCCATCGACAAACGGCCGGATTTACGCGTCATTATTAGCTCTGCAACGATTCGAGCCGAGACATTTCAGAAGTATTTTTCACGTAAAGGCGACGGCAGTGATGTCCCGCTCATATCTATTCAAGCGCGCACGTATCCGGTTGAGATTTCATATCGTGATGTCGAGGGAGATCGCGATGAAATGCCCGAGGCACTGACCGACGAAGTCAAGCGCATTCATAAAAGCGGTGAAGAAGGCCATATTCTGGCGTTTTTGCCGGGGCAGGCTGCCATCTTAAAGTGCCAGGAGATGCTGCAAATTGCCCAGGCAACGGAGCGCGGTTTCGATGATTTGTGGATTTTACCGCTCTATGGCTTGCTTTCACGCGAGGAACAGGAACGCGTATTCGATGAAATTCCGGGAAAACGCAAAGTCGTCCTGGCCACAAATATTGCCGAAACCTCGATTACAATTCCCGATGTGCGGTTTGTCATCGACTCGGGAATTGCCAAAATACCGCGATTTAACAACAATACCCATATTACGACACTCAAGGAAGAAGGCGTCAGCCATGCCTCACTGCAGCAGCGTGCAGGGCGCGCAGGACGAACCGCACCGGGCAAATGTATTCGACTGTTCCCCGAAGACCGGCTCGACAACCGCGTCGAATTTACCGATGAAGAAATCATCCGCCTGGAACTCAGCGAAGTTTTGCTGCGACTGATTGATGTCGGAATCCTGGATGTCGAGAGTTTCCCGTTCCCGACGCGGCCGCCGCACCAGGCCATTGTCGATGCACTGGCGGAATTGCGCCGCCTCGGTGCCATTGATGAAACCAACAATCTGACCAATATCGGCCAAAAGATGGTTGTTTTCCCGCTATCGCCAAGACTGGCCCGCGTCGTCATTGAGGCAGGCATGAAATATCCGGGCGTGCTTGAGGATGTCATCATCGCCGTAGCATGGTTATCGGTCAAATCCCCATTACTGTACCCCCCCGAACACGAAGCCCAGGCGCGCCGGGTACATGCAAAACTTGCACATCCTATGGGAGATCTGCTCACCGATGTCGGCATTGTCCATAAATATAATGATGCAGAACTCAAAAAAGAATTCTGCCACAAGAATTTCCTCGATCCCGATACGATGGCATTCATCGCCAAATCGACGACACAAATCATCGATATTGCCGAAACGGTTGGATTGATTGGCCAACCCGATGGCAATGAAAATGATGTGATTCGATCATTTTTGTCGGCTTATGGTGATCAGTGTCTGGTACTCAAAGGCCGAAGTTACGTCACTCCGATGGATGTCAATGTCGTGCTGCATCCTTCATCCTCGCTGTACTCGACGATGCCCAAAATCATTGTGGCACTTGAGTTTATTCAATCTACGAGGACTTATGCCGAACAGGCATCGGCGGTGCGTTCGACATGGCTCAAAGAGTATGGAATTTCACTCGATTTTTCGCAGGATTCGTCACGCCCCGGGCGCGGTGCCTATCAGGAATTTGGCGCAGACCGCAAAAAACAACGCCGGTTCGAACGTTCCCGCGCAGCATTGGGCTATACCGAAGAATCGCTCAAACGAGCACAAAAGCGAGGATTTGATCCTAAAGCGGCAAACAGTGTGCCTTCGGTAACATCTTCGGGACGCAAACTCTTTAGGGTACAAAAAGCCAATACCTTTGGTGAGGATTTGCGCTCCCGCAATGAAAACGTCCGGACAAAAGCCAATGACAATCGGGTTCCCGAAGAACTCGTCATTGGCGGAAGAACGCTCAAATGCACGAATGTTTCGCAAAAACCGGTCATTCTCATGAATATCGATGATTTGCGAGCCATTGCCCCCTATCAGCCGGTAACCGATCACACAAGCTGGCTCAGTTATCGGGTGTCTTTGCGCGACAACACGGGAAAATACGAGATTTTGCGAGGCTATCGTCTTGGTGAAATCGTCGAAGTTTCACGTGCACTCGGACTTTTGGACGGCAAACTCCAGGTACCCGATACCATTCCCATTGGTGCAAGCCTGAGTGCACGTTCCAATATTAAGGTATTGCTCAAGGCATTGCCATTCATTGCACATTGCCATGTAGGAACACGCGGAAAAAATGGCTGGCTCACACTCGCCGGGAGTGAAGATATCTTTTGGTTTGAGTTTAATGATAAACCGTTGGAAGCACTCGACTTCTCACTGCAAACCCTCGAGAATATTTCAGAATTTGTGCGCGAAGCCGATATTCTGGAACAGATTGCCAATACTACGCAGAGGCTGGCTGAGGTCCAGAGAAAGGTAACAGCTGCTGTCGTTGGAAAATATTGATCAATCATGCCCAATGTGCGATTGAGTTTACAAGACGATAGGTAAAATCTAAAGTTACTACTCAACCGGGGCTCTGCCCCGGACCCCGCCAAAGGGCTTTCACTTCGCAATATCAAATCCGCTTCGTTTCCCGCGCCTATCGGCGCTTCAACTTGCGCATTTGATTTGCTCACTGTGCCCTCAATTCGCACCGTTCACCGGACGGTGCTCATTTCGGCCCCTTTG
>JAGACY010000220.1 GCA_017613855.1 Pseudomonadota bacterium | reverse complement strand
GGCAATCGCTTTTAATATCTTCGCTACTGCAAATATTGAGGCATCCTTTCTGGATAGCATCCACTAGCGCATCTTGCTGAGAGTTATTGCGAGATTTCGAAATCTCGTTTTTATTAAGGTATTCGATGGAGATAGAACACTCGACTTTATCACGTGCTAATGCTTGATTAGCCAATATCATCAATACTGCAATGAGTATATATTGAAAAATATGTAAGGATTTCATTTCTGTTCACCCTGAGGAATGATGGTTTCTGGGGAAGAAAGTACAGTTGTAAAGCGGATGAAATTTGACAGGAGTGTCCCGAGTGGTTTGTCGGACTCATCATAGAGTTCAAATTCGAAGCGCATGAGATATTTTCCGGTAGGAATGAGCATATAAAATGGTTTATCCGGCCATGCTTGTGATTGAATGGATTCCCATGTACTTTCGAGCAAAGCAACACTAAAATCTTTAGATGCACCAACCGGAAGAGAGAGCACGCTCATAATACCGGGATCTGCGGGTGCGCCGAGGGCAATGTCGATATTCGACCAATAAATGGGCTCTTTTGTGTCAAAAGTATATACAATTAAGTGAGCTAATCCTCGTGCACCGAGATGTGATTTGGATATATTTTTTATGGAAATATCGACCGCAGCTCCGATGGAATCCCGCCATACGGGGAAACGATTGGTTAATCGGATATCAACGTTCTTTGAGATATCCGTATTCTGCAGCGTCCCTTCGGGTGTTGTGTATCGCCAGGTATCTGCAGCATCGGTAATATCTATTCCCTGAGTAGATTGTTTCTTATCGGAACAAGCAGACAAGAAGATAATCGCCAGGACGAGCAGTATGAAAAGTCTTGTTTTCATTGAACTTATAAATAAAGGGCCTCGCCAGGCGAGGCCGAGAAATATTGTATTAATTCAATTTTGATTTTGCAGTTGGATCATTGGGATCGATTTCAAGTGCTTTTCTGTAAGCATCCTGTGCTTCACTGTGCATACCGGCTTTTTCTCTGAGTGACCCGAGATAATTATAGCATGTTACTTTCTTTGAAATTGCGCAGGATTTTTCGGCGTAAGTACAAGCTGCGGATACTTTACCTTGTTTTTCGCTGACCTGAGCGAGTCGGTACCATGCCATGGCATTCTTAGGATCTTGTTTTGTTGCCTGTGTCAGGAGTTCAGTAGCCGTTGCAAAATCTTTTTTGGCGAGAGCTGCATTGGCTTCTTTGAGGAGCGAATCGGCAGATGCACCAGAAGGTGCAGCTTTTGCAGTATCCGCCGCTTTTGCATTATTTGCTTTTGCAGAATCACCAGCTTTACCAGCATCTGCGGCTTTGGCAGTTTCGGGGGCTTTAGCGGTGTTTGCAGCTTTGTCACCAGCTTTTTCGTTTGCCTTTGCATTTGCTGTCGTTTTGTCAGCATCAATAATAATGGGTTTGGCAGGCTGAGCATCGTCGTCATCATCATCGAGGCTGATGCGTTTGCCTTTATTGCTGCCAGTCGCCTGTGCAGTTGCTTCACCGGCTGAGTTCGTCTTCTGCTCAGGTGTATTTGCATTCTGATTGGACGGTTGGGGCATTGGCTTTGCTGCCGAAGGAGGCTCTGCAGGATCGATGAGTCTGAGCGCCCACTCGGAATCGGAAGGACGTGTATTGGAGGGTGCTTTGTTGGGCTGGGCTGCTGGTTCCGGCTGAGCCGTTTTGGTTTGTGCTGTGTTTGCAGCAGCCTGCTGATTGGCAGACTTCGTATTTGGCTGTGGTGCGGGTTGAGCTTGCTGCGGCTGAGCCGGCGTGGGGGCTGGCTGTACAGGAGCAGCCTGTACGGGGGCAGCCTGCGCAACTTGTGGCTCCTGAACAGGCGGAACTTCCTGAGGATTTTGAGGTTCCTGGGGTGCAGGAGGTTCGGGCTGCGTTTCCTGAGCCAAGCCTTCTCCCTGAAGTGCCGCCTGATTATCCGGCGCATTCGCCGGCACCTCGGCTACATCTTCGTTTTGTGGCTGAGCCGGAGCTAAAGCAACAGCTGTATTCTTGTCAGGAATTTGATTCAGACGGCTTTGATAGGCGTTCTTTTCTGAACTGGATTCTTCGATAGATTCGCCCAGATTGGGAATGGGGTTGAATTGCTGTTGTTTTTGCAGACCGGCATAGATTTCATTGAGTTCATTCCAGCCATCGAACTGTTTTTGCAGTTCCGGACGCTGTTTGGAAGCCTCTGTTTCTGCTTTGGCCTGGGCCGCATCCAATGCGGATTGTCTTGCCGTTTCACATTGCTGTTTTTGGTCTTCTGCATCAGGAAGTGCTGCATCAATGGCAGAAGTGCATGAGATATAGGCAGCATCCATCTCAGAGCGAGAAAAGTCGAATGGGTTGGGAATCGCCTCGGATTTTTTGAGATTTGCCCGGAGTGCTTTTGCCTGATTCTGAAGGGCATCCGCATATTCCGTTCTCAGTTTTTTGATTTCTTCGCGTCCGATATCCATCTTGCGGAGACCATTTAAAATGGTATCCGCTTCTTTTCTCGATTCTGGTGTAGCTTTTTCGAGCGCGTCATGGAATTTCTGAATTTGGGCAAGAGAATCAGCATTGAGTTCAGCTGTTTTGGGGGCAGATGTATCACCTCCGAATTTTTCAAGCGCAACGACAACGCAGGCAGCGCCGAGGAGACAGATGGCAATGACGGCCACAAGGATCATTTTCTTATTGGAATGACGGGTGGGTTTTGGCTCTTCGTCGCCAAACCAATCCATTGCATCATCATTATCTTCGTCTTCTTCGGACTCTGCAGTCTCCTCTGTCGTTGCTTTGAGAGACTCGATGGGGATGGCAGCGGTAATCTCTCCCGGTTCAGCAGCATTGACGGTAATGGGTTTAATATCGGATTCCTCACCCTCTTCGAGCATATAACCATGCGTGGATGTCAGTGTCGGGAGATTGCTGAATTCCGGTTTTGCAGCAGGATCCGCCATGGATTCGACGGGGACTTCTGCCGTAATGACTTCATTTTGCGGTTCAAAATCCCGGCGTCTGTTTTTGCGTTTGATTCTGCGCATTTGCATGCGATCTGTCACGGCAACGACATCACCGCTTTTGAGTGTATTGTCTTCGGAGTCTTCCGGTTTTTTGCGATTGATGCGTTTATGAGGCAGAGCCGCGAGCTCTTCAGAGCTCGTTGAGCGCTGAGGTGCCTGGGAGGCATCGGATTTTTTATCATCCAAATCTTTGGATTTTGAATCTTTGGTTTTTTCTGGGGCAGCCTCTTTGGCAGTGTCTTTGGATTTTTCCTGGCTATCTTTGGCAGTGTCTTTGGATTTTTCCTGACTATCTTTGGCAGTGTCTTTGGATTTTTCCTGACTATCCTGGACAGCCTTGGATTTGTCCTGAGCTGAGGAATCGTCGCTGCCAAATCGCAGCCCTGGGAATGGGATATCCTCTTTTTTAGACGCATCAATGGCACTGATGGTTTCGAGAATATCGGCAAACGGGTTGCTGTCATTAGATTGTCTAGCAGCATCTGCACTAAAGAGTGCTTTGGGCATTTCCTGAGTTGGTGATGCCTCGAAGGGATCCATCTCGGTGGTGACCGCACGTTCCATAATATCGGTCAGAGCTGTCGTTTCGAGGTTATCACCAACGAGTTCGGCCAAATCTGCCCAGGAGGCTTTTTCAACGACCGTGCGTCCGGGATCGATTCCTTTGCGCGTGCTTTCGATTTCGGCACGCTGGCTGTCCTGCCATTGATTATCCGGGAAATTGGTAAATGCCGAATGCTGTTTTCCCTGATGGTCAGGTCTTTCGCTGCTGTCCGCAAGCAGATCGAGCAATTCCAGTGAGAGGGAATCGCAGGATTCATCGAGTTCGGTATGAATGCTCAGCAGGGCAGTCATGAATGCGCGGGTCGTCTGGAAACGTACACCCGAGGAACCAAGTGTCGAAGACAGCAGGAGATCTGCAAAATCATCGGAAATGCGGACACGTGGGTTAGTGACGCGGATATCCTGAGTTTCGCCACTGAGATGCTTCGCCAGTCGATCCGAAACAGATCCGATTCCTGCCTGGTGCGTCAGCAGGCAATAGGCCGCAGCACCGCAGCTGTAAACATCGCTGTGGGCCTGAGGCTGATCACCTCTGGCAACTTCGGGGGCCATGAGATCCACGATATCTTCAAAGACTTCGGGGTGATCATCCCGAAGTTCTGAGAAATGGTCACCTCTGAAAATGTCCCACAATCCGATGTCGTGCATACGGATGCGTCCACTGTTGTCGAGGATAATATTGCTCAGTGCTATGTTGCCGTTGATGAGACGCTGACCGTGGATGTCTTTGACGGCACGCAGAAGCTGGAAGAGCAGCTCTGCAACATGGAATTCGCTCAGGGTAACATCGAGGTTGAGAATATCCTGGAAAGAATGACCGGGAATAAAGGGGTGTGCACTGTAAAGAGCACCATCATCAAACCAGTCAAAATCAACGATCGGCACACCTCCACCCGAAATTTGCGTGCTCTTTTCGAGGATTTCATGAAGTCGTGAAACACGGCCTGAATCACAGAGCAGTGCATCCGAATAGAGTCTTAGACGATAGGTGTTGCCCGAACGCGTGGCGCGGTAAACATCTCCAAGCCCATCATGGCCAATAATTTTCTGAAGGTAATAACCACAAACGGTCTCACCCGGTAGAAATTGACGATCCGGAAGCGGTTTGAGTTCCGTACCGTGAAATGGGCAAAAACGAACGCTGTCCTCAAATGTTGACAAACAAATCTGGCATGCTTTCACGATTTTCCTCGCTTTATATCGGTTCTACCGAAAGACAAAAATCCGTACGAATCTACCACAATAATAAGGTTGCTTGCAATTGGTGAATTGAGGATCAATTCGTCGGGTGAATGACTGTTATTTTTTGGGGGACGGCTATCTCGCCTGTGAGACGTGTCACGACACGTCTTTACAGGCTCGATACGCCGTTCCCACCGGCCTATGCGCGCAGCGCATACGGCCGGTTGAACAATTGGTTTCCGTCAACCGTAAGTTAAAATGTAGGAACTTTGCTTACATCTGGTTTTAAATGGGAAGAAAATATGTTATCATTTGGTGCCAATTTTCTGGCGTGTTTAAGTCTACCTTTCATGGAGGAATTATGAGGATCGAACCACGTGTTTTGATTTCTATTGCTTGTGCTGCGGCTTTTGTGACGGCTTGCGGTGACAATGACAAAAAAAAAGATAACAATGAGAACACACCTGCTGTTGTGATTGAGAATACAGCAGCACTTTGTTCGGACAATCTCGATAACGATAACAATGGTTATAAGGATTGTGAGGATCAGGATTGCCAGGCTTTTGTGTTTTGCAATCAAGCCGAAGAAGGCAAAGAAAATACACTCGTCGCATGTCAGGATGGTGCTGACAACGATGGCGATACCCTGCCGGATTGCCAGGATTCGGATTGCAGTGCGTTTACCATTTGTTCGACATCCAGCCCAGAGCCTGAAAAGCCCGTGATTGAAAACACTGTGCAGTTGTGTTCGGATAATGTCGATAACGACAACAACGGCACGAAAGACTGCGACGATGCCAACTGCAAAGCCTTTTCGATGTGTGAGCAGGCCGAGGAAGGCAAAGAAAATACGCTTGCAGCCTGTATGGATCACGAAGACAACGACGGCGACGGCAAAACCGACTGCGACGACGAAGAATGCCAGGATTTTGCAATCTGCCAGAAAAACACAGCCGAAAATACGCTGGCTGCCTGCCAGGATGGCAGCGATAATGACGGGGACGGCAAGACCGACTGTGCCGATGAAGAATGCAAGTCGTTCAATGTGTGCAATACCGGCGATCCCGATTTGTCTCAGACAGGCGAGGAAAGTACAGTTGCCGCATGTTATTTTGACGAGGTCGACAACGATGGCGATACGTTCATTGACTGCGATGACCCGAATTGCAAGATATATTCTTTCTGCCAAAACCTCGATGTCAAATACGAAAATACCCTTGAAACCTGCCAGGATGGCCTCGACAACGATGAGGACGGCAAGGCCGATTGTCTCGATCCTGAGTGTCTGGCGTTTATCGTGTGTCAGCCAGAAGCTGAAAGTCCCAAAGAAAATACTGCCGAACTTTGCAGTGATGGCAAAGACAACGACGAGGATGGCAACCTTGACTGCATCGATCCCGACTGCTGGGCATTTGATGTCTGCGCCGATTTGGTCGGCGTCGCCGAGAATACCCGCGAACTGTGCACAGATGGCAAAGACAACGATTTTAATGGCAAAACCGACAAAGACGATGATAATTGCAAATTGTTCTATGCCGGCGGCGGCCAGTATGGCGAGAATACTGTTACTTTATGCAAAGACAGCAAGGACAATGACGGCGATGGCGTAAAAGACTGCGACGATCCCGAATGCCAGGTCTACGATTTCTGCCAGGCAGGTTATAAAGAAGCCGATGATGAATGCAAGGATGATCCCTTCACATCCCAAAAACAAGGCAAATGCAAGTGCGGCGAAACTCTGGTAGGCGAGGATTGTTACACCAACATTGCCAGCCCTGCCGATTTCGACAAGATGGCAAATTCCACTGGAAAATTCATCATCAAGAAAGATATCGATTTCGGCACCACAACACGTGCTCCTGTGACCACATTCAAAGGAACGCTGGATGGCAACAACAAGCGCATCTCCGGCGTATTGAATCAAAAAAGTGGAACCGAAAACGGCAACACCAGTTACGATGCGGCTCGCACAAAAGGTTGCAGTTGCGGTCTGTTTGGCTTTACAGAATCTGCGCGTGAATTCCGCAATATCGACCTTGCCATCACACTCAACTGCGACTGCTCCAAAACAGCCAGTTCGAACCTCGATGTCTTTGTCGGGGCATTGACCTCCTATATGAAAGGCACAGTAAAGAACATTACGGGCAGTTCAAAAGTCTATGTCGAAGAAACGTCTTCACTAGAAGTTACTCCGCAAACTTCTCTCAACAAGGAGGTCGGCGGTCTTTTTGGACATGTTGTGGACACAACCATTTCAGATATCGAAATTACGGGCAACGTTTCCGCCAATTTCTCGAACACCAAAGTGAGAACGTCGAACTCAAATGCATATTATCTGAAAATTGGCGGTATCGCAGGTCATATATCTGGCAGTTCCAACAAGAACTCTTTATCCAATATCCATGCGAATAACTTCGTCACGCTGAAACGCAACCATTTATATAATAATACCTATAATTATGCATACAGCTATCTTGGCGGCATCGCAGGATATTGTAACATACCAAAAGTAACGGATGTCCATAATCAAGGCGTGGTCTCGCTTACCCTAAAAGATACACATACAAGCGATATAAATTATTCCTGGCGTTCATCCACCATCGGCGGTCTCTTTGGCACCGCATCCGGTAAAGTGAGTGATTCTTCCTTTAACGGACGTATTATCATGGATGGCTATCGGCCAGACACGGTAGCGCAGGATACGGATCCTGGTGCCAAAGTCGGTGGAATCATTGGTAGACTCTTGGATACAGAAGACGGATCTGCGATTGATCACTGCGATGTAGATGCCGAATTCAATGTCGTCGCACAGAATTCCCGAATCGGCGGCATTGTCGGACAGATGACTTGCAGTAATGGCAATAGTTTTGTACAAAATTCTGCCTCCGATATCGATGTCTACTTCATCGATGTGAAAGATGCATCATCTTCTGTTTCTGGCTATTATGGCGGCATCGCGGGTCATGCGGGCTGGAATCATTATCTGTCCACTACAACGTGTCATATTATTAACAATTCTGCCCAAACGAAGTATCATGCCACAGGAAAGTCGATAACGACCCTAACGAAAAACTTCGCCGGCATTGCGGGCTACGGCGGCGTAATTGTCAACAATTTTGCCTCCGACAAACTCGTTCAGCATGAACCTTACACACTCGATTATACCCCCCAAGCCATTGGCGGCGCATACGTCTACGAATCGTACTGGAACAAAGACACCATAAAGCGCACGCTTTCGGGCGCTACCGAATATGCCGACGCCTCCGCCGAACCCTACACCTTTAACCCCGAGGGCATTCCCGTCACGCGCGCAGCCAAAACGGTATTGGGTCTGCTCCGTTACAATTCCGGCCACGACGGCGGTGTTCTGTCGGCGCATATTCCCGCCAATACCGACGGTATTTATTATAATTGGACGACGGTGAACGATGCCGACGGCCATGCGATTCCGGTTCCGGCGGATAAATAGTATACCTTTAAGCCTGTGCGTATTTGCCGACGGCAAATAGCACAGGCCAAGCGGCATAGCGAGCGGTAGGGGCGGCCCAGTGTGGCCGCCCCAAAGCGAGCAAGCCGCGAAAGCGTGCCGTATGGCGCGCAGCGACATAGGCAGCGCAAAGTTGCGCATTTTTTTGAAAAAAGAACTTGCACAAATTGTTTAGAACGCGTAAAAGGCCGCTCGTTCCAGGGACGATGCAAATTGTTTTTGGGACATCATGACAATCGAATCATATCATGAAGGGGTGGCCGAGTGGCTGAAGGCGCTCGCCTGCTAAGCGAGTAAGCGGTTTATCCCGCTTCGAGGGTTCGAATCCCTCCCCCTTCGTTTTGTGCACCAGTAGCTCAACTGGATAGAGCAACGGCCTACGAAGCCGTAGGTTGGTGGTTCGAGCCCTCTCTGGTGTATTTAGATAGGATTGGATTGGCGTGATATGCACCAGTAGCTCAACTGGATAGAGCAACGGCCTACGAAGCCGTAGGTTGGTGGTTCGAGCCCACTCTGGTGTATTGAGATAGGATTGGATTGGTGTGATATGCACCAGTAGCTCAACTGGATAGAGCAACGGCCTACGAAGCCGTAGGTTGGTGGTTCGAGCCCACTCTGGTG
>JAGACY010000219.1 GCA_017613855.1 Pseudomonadota bacterium | reverse complement strand
CTGCCCTTTTCATCCAGTATGACACGGGGCTTGCCATCAATCACGACAGCTGCACAGGTATTGGAGGTTCCTAGGTCGATTCCGATAACCGGCATATTGGTTCACCTTTCTTTTAATTCGTAATGCGGAATGCGGAATTGAAATGCAGAACTAAAGGATGACTCTGAAGTTAAAGGTGAAAAGCATTCCAAATACGTAATGCGTAATGCGTAACTGAATTTGCAAAGACTCAAATGAAACTCTAAAGCTAAAATGTCTCTATTCTTTAGAAATTACAAAGAGAATGCTTGAATAATTACGCATTACGCATTACGAATTATTTCTTAAACAGACTGCTGAAAAATCCTTTTTTCTCCTGCGGAATTTCGAGCTGTGCTTCTTCGGCGACGACACGGCGTCTTGCCTGGGCTTTTTTCTTGGATACGTTGGTCATGACGATATCCTTTGTATCCTGGGTTTTGATATCCGCGCGTTTGAGAAGATCTTCCAGCTGAACCTGTTCATTTTTGCGAGCTCTTGGAGTGTTGAAAAACTCAAGGTCCTGAGAGGCATTGCGATCGGTTTGTGCCGGTGCACTTTCTTTATGGTCTGCTGTCTGCTCTGAATTGATGGATGCAAGAGACAAGGTCTGAGGTGCAGCTGATTCGGAAGATTCTTCAGATTCTTTGCCGAGAATATCATCATGGAGGGCGGCAAAGAGTTCTGATGGGGATTCTTCTTCATTGCTGGGCATGGACAATCCGTCATAGCCGGAGGAATGACTGTCTTTCTGAGAAGCCACACTTCGCAGGTCGTCTTTGGAGACAACATGCGTTTCTTCCCGTTCAATTCTCTCGGCTTCTGCATCTAATGGTCCGTGGCCAATCACTTCATCTTTGGAGGCACCGGATACTTCCTTCTTCCCATCGGAATCAGAAAGAATAGCTGATTTAAGGGATTGCAATTCTTCCGTAACATGATCCACGATTGGCGTCTCAGATTCGATTGCCGCTTGTGCTGCCTTGAGATCCGTCTGTGTAGGAACTTCCGACGTGTCTTCGAACATGGAAGAAGGTGTCATTTCGAGCGTCGGTTCTGGTGATACGATTGGCACACCAGAGGGCGATGTTGCCAGCAGATTAAGTGCTTCGCGAACCTCTTCATTCATGAAGCCCGCACCAAATACGGACGGCATGGGCGTCGGTGTGTCAGAAGGATTGAGCTCATTCTTTGATTCAATCCTATCGAATGAGGCCGGCGTTGGTGTCGGTGTCTCGGAGGGATTGAGCTCATTCTTTGATTCAACCTTATCAAACGAGGCCGGTGTTGGTGTCGGTGTCTCAGAGGGATTCTGCTTCGATTGGGATTCAATCTCCGGGCGTGGCGTTGGTACGGGAGAATACTGGCCGCTGCAAAGCTGACGCTCTGCTTCGGCGATATATTCTACCGCTTCAAACTCACCGGTCTTGCGCTGAGAACGTGCATCCAGGCTGTCCGACGGCAATTCGTTATACGCGGATGCCACATAATCCATTGGCTGTGGCGTCGGAGCATCCTGGTAGTTTTCGTTGAGAACTTCTGCGTCTTCACCAAGCCAGTCGATGGTTTCATTGTCCTCTGATGGTGCGAACAGGTCTTCATCAAAGAAGCTGGGCTCCTGATCGCGCATTGGTTTAAAGCTGTCCTGAACTTTGGGCGCTGCCTCCAGAGATCCGGGCTTTTCGATACTCGAAAAGAGTGAATCCAGGCCTTCGTCCATGTCAAGATCGCCAAAAATGTCGAGCCCGTCACCTGCATGCTGTTCAACAATATTCTGCTTCGGTGCCGAAGCTTCTTCCGAAGCAGATTCCGCTTCTTTTGACTCGGCTGCTTCGGTTTGTGCCTTTGCTTCCTGTGGAGGATTGGCTTTGTCCGCAGACAAAACGATGTCGACCACATCCTTAAAAGCACGATTGACTCGGCGAAGGGCAATCAACATACCCGATTTGGCTGCCGTTTGTTCCGTAAATGGAATTTCCTTACGAACAACCCCTTCACCGGAATACTTGATGGAACCATCTGCAAGCTGGAACTCAAACTGTATCTCAGAACCGACAGGTCGGGTCGATTTCGTATGAATAAAGAGTCCACGCCTTGTGATCAGAGGCCCCATTCCCTTAATAAAATCTTCCTGCGTCACATATTTCAATGTCGCACGAATTACTGCTATTTGCGATGTCACTTCAAAACCCCTTTCAAAAACGTCCAAAAAAGACAAAGGGATTTTATACTGTTTTCACTCAAAACTCAAAACATGCTTGCACATTTTGCATTTATTTTTTTTTTGTTTTTTTATTTGGACGTGCGGCGTCTATTGCCGATGCAATACGCCGCCGCGTCATGGCTATTTGCATGGCAAATACGCCATGACTATTCCGGTAAGGCAAGCCCAAGGATGTGGGCACGTTCACAAAATTCCGGATAATCCCTCAGAAAAATGGTCAGTTGCTCCAAAGCCCCCTCCTCACCCTTCAGGCATCGGTATGCCCCAATACAAAAGGTATAGTAGGGATCTTCCTCTATGTTCTTTAAAAATGAGGACAGAATGGGTTTTACATCGGCATGATCCGTTTTCCCGTTTGCCAAAAGACAAAAGATCCATTCGCTCTTGAAATCAAAATCATCAAATGCCATATCGCGGACTGGCATTAAAGACTGCATCGCAAATTCCGTCAAACCATTATCATTAAGGATTGCTGCACAATCGATACGCAGCATACTCGCCGGATTGTCGAGCTCAATGGCTTTGGCTAAATCGGACATGGCACGCTCTCGCTGATCATATTGGAACAAAACATTGGCTCTGCCTACGTAGGCCTCGGCACAATCGTGGTTCATAATCAGCAGTTTGACGAAAAATTCAAAAGCCGTTTCGAGGTTGCCAAGCGCAAGTGCACATTGCGCAATGCCATAAATCGCGCCTTCATCCTTTGGGTCTTTTAGATACAAATCGCGATACGCAGTCAGCGCTGCAATAAAATCGCCATTTTGTTCCAATGAAAGGATGTCAGGATAGTATTTCATGATTTACACCAGCCAAAAAACGGAATTTTCCGCTCAACGGTGTTTAAACGCATGCGCGCAAAAGGCAAGTTTTCGGGAATTGGAGCGCGGACGACTGAATCGTTGAATAACCGCCCGCCGCGTAGGCGAACATGAAAAAAAGTATGCTAAAACCTTAACGAGCAGGATAAACTGCAGATACCATGGACTGGGGTCCTGGGCTAAGCCCCGGCTAAATACGCCCCCAACAGACAACGAAATCGCCCGGATTATTGCCCGGCACGCAGATTCCTGCTAAATTGCAGGAAGGAATGATGCATTTTCCTGAGGATATGTCATGAAAAGAAATCAATTAATTCTAAGTTGCCTGGCTTGTTTGCTCATGGGAGCGTGCAGTGACGGTGTTTCACTCGTTCCCTGCTCCGGTGATGAATGCAAAAGCTGTAAACACGAATGTAAAAATACTCAAATTCTTCGGTACTGCGCGCCCGACGGCTCACAGGCCGAGATGTATTGCCCGGGCGGATGCCAGCATGACATTTGCTATCCTGGCGAAACGTTGTGTACGACTGGCGAGGTGGCATGCTTTGACGAACATGCCCAAATCACCTGCGATGACGGTAAATGGCTCTATTCTGTCTGTGAATATGGCTGTCGTGATGGCAGATGCATCCCCGAATGTTCGGATGAATTGCCTTATTGCCTCAATGAAACCCAATTGCGGGTATGCATCGACGAAAAATGGACCCAGGTTTCCTGCGAAAATGGCTGTGAAAATGGCGTCTGTAAACCTGAATGTCAGGATGAGCCTCCTTTTTGCAAGGGCCCATACGAAAGGCGTGAGTGCGTCGATCAATACTGGTCGGATACCATTTGCCAAAATGGTTGTGAAGACGGTGTTTGCAAACCTGAGTGCTCCAATGAAGCACCCTTTTGTAGAAGCGCATCTGAAAAACGTGAATGCGTCAACCAATACTGGGTGGACACGTTCTGTGAAAACGGGTGTGTGGAGGGCGTTTGTCAGCCGGAGTGCTTTGGCGAAGCGCCATTCTGCAAGAGCCCATACGAAAAACGTGAATGTGTCGATCAATATTGGAAGGATACCGTCTGTGAAAATGGATGTCGGGATGGTGTGTGCCAACCCGAATGTTCGGATGAAGCGCCGTTTTGCAAGGGGCCGCATGAGCGCCGTGAATGCATCAATCAGTATTGGGTAGATACCTATTGTGAGTATGGCTGTGAGGAAGGCTCCTGCCTGCAGGAATGTTTGGGGGATGAAAAACCATTCTGCAAAGATCCCATGACGTTGCGGTTATGCAGCAATACACATTGGCAGGATATTTATTGCGAAGATGGCTGCCTGAATGGCGAATGCCAGCCCGAATGCACAGGAATTTCGCCATTTTGCCTCGATCCCGCTACCATCCGGGCATGTGTCGATCAGGAATGGCTGGATACCAAATGTGAATTCGGATGCCGGGATGGTTATTGTCTGTCGTGTGCCGAAGGTGAGACCAAATGCCAGGATGTTCACACCATGCAAAAATGTACCTATGGTGAATGGACGCTCAGAGAGTGCGAATTCGGCTGTGCCGGCGGCGAATGTCTTCCTTTCCCGCCCGAATGTACCTACAGCGATGAGCGCAAATGCATTGCGTATGATACGCTCCAGATTTGTGAGGATGGCATCTGGGAATTGATTCTCTGTCCATCCAACGTCTGTAAAGATGGCGAATGTGTCGAAGTTCTGCCGGTATGCGAAGAGGGTGAATCGACATGTATCGATATCAAGACGCGTGAATACTGTGAAAATAACGAAATATTGACAGAAACCTGCGATTATTACTGTGAAGATGGGGAATGCATCCCCGAACCTGAGCCGGAGTGCTTCACGAGTGAATCGACATGCATCGATGAAAAGACGCTTCGCATGTGTTACAACGGTTTCTGGACAGATATGATCTGCGAAT
>JAGACY010000218.1 GCA_017613855.1 Pseudomonadota bacterium | reverse complement strand
TCCTCTATTACAATTTAAATTTTTTGATGGAACGCCCAAACCCACTTGTCCAAAAGATCTGACTTCCAATAGCGTATTTGAGATTGATTGTGCTTCGTCTTTTGATTTATTAAGATCATGATATATAAAGAAATTGTCGAGTTTTCCTGTGATTTTAATGATAACATTTGAATCATTTTTGGATGATTGGCTGTCGCTTTTATGAACGATTTCTATAATGTTATTATTTGCTTCAATAATCTCTGTTTCTGCGCACGTTTCTTTTACATCATCCCAATCCCAACAAATAGAGATATCACTCACTGGCTTTCCATAGAATATAATGCCATTATTTCTAATTTCAGAACTCCACACCGTCGTAAAACTATCGGCTGCACAGCGGCCATCTGTCTCGCGGCATGTAAAACCATCCAAACAAACTGGTACATTATTTGATGCAGTTACATCTGTACATTTCGTTGAGCATTTATATCCGATAAAACTGTCGCAGAACCCATCAGTACACACCATGCTTTTGTTCGGATTGGTACTGCAATCCTGACGGTTCAGAGCTAAATCTTCATAACGATCGTCCATGTTGTTATGATTTGAATCTTTTAGATAACACTTATTCTTTTCCCAGCCATTCTGGTTATCAACATTACTGCAGAAACAAGGCGCTGTTTTGCAATAATCGTAATTGAAACAATCTGTGTCTGTTACACATGCTCGTGCAGTCTGACATACTGATGACGGAAAAATACATGTTGTCGCGCAATTCTCACATTTGCACGATCCGTCAGGATTGCAATTGCCTTTGCAGGTGTCGTGACACTCACATTTCCCATTGTTCTCATCATTTGATATAATATTATTAATACCTTCAGCACAAATACATGCACCGGTATTTGAATCAACGGAATTACAGTCACTACGCAATTTACACGTACCATCTGCATTACATTCTGCTACACAATTATCTGAGCACTCGCAAGTGCCAATTAGCTCACCATCTAATACATGATTTACATCTTCAGCGCAAATACACGCACCAGTCTCATCATGAGAGTCCTTACATCCAATAACGGCATTGCATTCGCCATCATCCAGTTTGCCTTCTTCTCCCAATACACAATCCGGATATATACATGTGCCGTCGTTGGGGTTCACACCATTCTTGCAGCTTGCACATGAACCTGTGATATCGTGCTTAGTGCATTTATCGACCGTTTTACACGAACCGTCGTCATTGCATCCATTTACACAATCAGCCACGCATTTACATGTGCTTTCATATATCGACGAACCAATGTTTCCTGTGCATCCATTTAAACATGCTTGTTTCAGTTCCCAGATACCTTTATTGCTTTCGCTTCCAGGTATTGCATTACATTCGAAAATAGATGAGGTTTTCGTCTCTTTAGAATAATCACATTTATTCTTTTTTTCACGATCATTTGGATCGCATTCATAGCATTTACCATTGTTGTTCGCATCCTTAAAACACCCAAAATCACAATCCAACTTTTTCCAATATGTGCCATCTGCACTAGAAGCACACTGGTATAATGCATTGTCTATGCATTGGGGGGCAGCATGTTCATCACACCCTGCGCTCAATGTTTTTTCACTGCATCCACCAATGATATAAGCGCCAGTAAAGACGATACAGATAATGTGTTTGGTACTCATATTTCTCACTCCTTAGAATTGAAAAGAAAGAGAGGTATAGGATGGAGACAGATTGATGGACAGGGATTTGGTATCGTTAAAGTGGCGATACTTATAGCCAAAAATACCGGTAAATATGGCACCCGATATAGCGAGTCCGGAACCGACACCAACAAGTATCCATCCCGTGGTATGGATGGCATTATCTTTATATTTGGGTGGGACGGCTGGTTTCGGATCGACTTTGATAGAATCACTTATCGCCACCAGCGCCGCTCCGGCGCCAGCCATCGCGAGGCCGCCGATTCCAATGCCTGCGGCAATCCACATCGGCGTTTTGTAATCATCGATTTTGTCCTGCAGATGCTGGTCTTTCGATATCGTCGAATGGGATAAATCGGTGTTGACCAGCTTGGCTTGTTCCAGTTCAGCTTTGAGCGATTCGATTGTCTTCTTATAGTTTTCGATGCTTTCCGGGCTGGCATCGGGATGCTCTGCGACGTATTTGTCGTTCCATATCTGGTCCAGGGCATTCTTGTCGACCGAAAACCGTTCGGTGTTTTGTGTCGATTTCTGCAAATAAAACAGATACTTCTCGCTGTTGCCCAGGCCCTTGTGGATATAGGCGATGGTGTAATTCAAAATGGGTGACAGTTCGCAGATATTCTCCAGCTCGCGGCTGTATTGAAGCGCTGTTGCATAGTCCTGCCTGACGTATGCTTCATTCAGCTTTTCGAATGTGGCATTCCAGGTATTGTTGCTGTCGAGATTGTCGCAGCTGTCGGCAAATGCAGATGTGACAAGGGCTAAACTACACAGCCCCCCCGCGCACACGTAGGCAATTTTGATAAATCTGTGTAAATTCAGCATTTTAATATCCTTATGAAGATATAGGCAAACTGGGCATGACGACGCATCATAATGCCCAAAATCAGATGGCAGACATTCCATGGCGATACGACAGATGTTGATACTGCAATACACCGATGTATTTATTGCCGATTTTAACATAACGTATTAGACGCTGCTTCGCAATCCCTATGTCACAGGCGTAAATTTTGTCACTGCTCAGCCGGGGGCTGCCTCGGGGGGCGGGGCTGTATTTTTTTATCGTTCAAAATCTGCATATTATGATAAAAGCACGCGGCTTTGATGCGGATCGAACCGCATCTTTTTGCGTACCAATCATCAGGATTTTGTTATGGGATTATCCGAGGAAATATATAAACGACGCACATTTGCGATCATTTCGCACCCCGATGCGGGTAAAACGACGCTCACCGAAAAGCTGCTGCTGTACGGAGGGGCGATTCACACGGCAGGTTCGGTAAAAGCCAGACGCAGTGCCAAAATGGCCACCAGCGACTGGATGGCGATGGAGCAGGAGCGCGGCATTTCGATTTCGACATCGGTGATGCACTTCGAGTGGGCGGGCTGCGAGATGAATCTGCTCGACACACCGGGCCACAACGATTTCAGTGAAGATACCTACCGCACGCTGGCCGCAGCCGATACGGCGATCATGCTCATCGACGCGGTGAAGGGCGTTGAGCCGCAGACCATCAAGCTGTTCCAGGTCTGCCGCATGCGCGGTATTCCCATCGTGACGTTCATCAACAAAATGGACCGCGAGGGACGCGATCCGCTCGAATTGCTGTCTGAAATCGAAGACGTGCTCGGTATTCCGACGTCTCCGGCGACGTGGCCGGTCGGAC